>CAYYBO010000088.1:0-7937 GCA_964470125.1 uncultured Planctomycetaceae bacterium
CAGGGGGGGTTCGGATGCGAGCACAAACTGCCGCAACGGATTACGGCCGGCTTAGCGGTTGGATCGGGCAGGATGCCCGACCTGCGTAGCGAGTTGCAGCAAGGTCTCCGGTAGCCCGCGGGATTCGCCTGATCGGCAAGAGGATGGCGGCCCTCGAGCAAAGGCGACCAGCAGCAACCGCGGCTCCAGGTGAGGCTCAGGATGAGCGAGGCCGCCAGCACACCCACACTGACTTTGGAGGAGGTTCCTCTGGGGGAGGCCGCACCTCCTTCCGGTCGTTGGCAGATCCCGCTTTTGGCGGTGAGCCTGATCGTCCTGGGCACGGGCGTTTGGCGCATCGTCGCCTCTTATCAACCAACGAGTTTTGAAGAGGAGCTGGCGCGGGTGCATCGGTTGCACCAAGCGGGCTCGCTGGTTTTGGCGAACCAGTACTTATTGGATCTGTTGGCGAGCGGCGAGCGGCCGACGGAACAGAGAGCCGAATTGCAGCGGTTGCTGGGGCTGACGGTTTACTGGGCGGAGATCGGGCTTCAGCAGCACGCGCGACGCAACGTCAAGTCGATCCTCAACAACTACGACGCAGCCAGGCACCAGGGGGCTCAACTGACGGCCGAAGATTGGATCGCCTTGGGCGACGCCCATTCCTGGATGGACGACGGGCCGGCGGCGGCGGCGTCCTATCGCGAGGCCCTTGGTCACTGTCCGGGGCGTCCCGATCGTCTTCGGCGCAGACTGCTGGAGTTGGAGGCTCGTTCGGCGTCGGAACTCTCTCCACAGTCGCTGGCGGACATCGATGCGATCTTGAACGGTGAGCCCGGGCGGGAGGGTTGTCCCAAAGGTGACGGAGAAGAGTCCACGGCGGTTTCTCCCGCCAACTACTTGTGGGCGCTTGAGTACAAGGTCGAGTGGCTGTTGGAGCAGGGCGAGGTGGGGGGAACCCGGGCATTGATCGAGGCGGCGAAGGAGTATCTGTCAGGGACGGGGGAGCATCTGGCGGTGTCCTATCTGGATGCCTTGTGCCAATACCGCGAAGGGCGGGCGGACGAAGCCGAAGGCACGCTGCGGTCGTTTCTGGCGGAATGGAGCGCCCATGACGTGTTGTGGGCCAAGTCGAACATGTTGTTGGGTCGGCTGCAGCAGGAGGATGCTCGGCCACAAGCGGCGATGTCGTTTTATGACGAGGTTCTGCGTGCCTTCAGCACTGGAGAGGTTCACGACGCGTGCATTCTGGGGCGTGCGGAGTGCCTGGGAGCGATGGAGGATTTCGGGGGTTCGCTGGAAGCCTTTGCGGTGTTGAAGGAGGGGCTGCTGGGTCGAGGGCGACATCGTTACCTGGATCGTGACGCGGTGCGGACGACAGTGACAGTATTGGGTGAGTCGGTACTGCAGCGGGGCGAGTTGGAACTGGGCGTTCGTTACCTGGAGCTGGCGGCGGAGCTGGTGGATCCGGCAGAGATCGAACTGCGGGTTTGGCACATGTCGCGGATTGCGGATTCGCTGGCCCGGATGGCCCGGCTGGCGGCGCGGCGGGCCGGTCAGGGCGTGGGCTCGGGGGTTGGGGCGTGGCCGGGGGCACGGGGAGCGTTGTGGTTACCGGGTGGTGGCCGGGAGGCTCATTCAGCGGAAGCCGAGCGACTGTACACCAGGGCGGCGGAGACCTATCTGTTGCTCGCCGATTTGCAGACGTTGGACGCGGAGGCGTCGGCGCGGTCTCTGGAGTTGGCGGGGGAGAACTTCGATGCAGCGGGTTTGATCGACCGGCGGATCGAGGTGTTGTCGAGGTTTGTCAGGGAGCATCTCGGCCACAATCGCCGGGTGACTGCCCTGCACCGGCTGGGCGCCGCATATCAAGCCCAACAGCAGTACGCGGCGGCGGCAGAGGCGTATGAAGAAGCGATCACAAGTTATCCCTACCTGCCCGATGCCTTGCGTTCGATGGTGCCGTTGGCGGAGTGTCTGATCGCGATGGGCGGGGAGCATGCCCGGCGGGGCATGGAACTGCTGGTCGATATCGTTGACGACCGCGGGCTGAACGCGCTGTTTGCTCCGCAGGCCCGCGAGTACCGGGACGCGCTGGTGCGGCTGGCGGAGTTTTACAGTTGCGCGAGCGAGGAGGAGGTGCCCGGCCATGTGGAGCAGGCCATCGTCCGGCTGGAGGAGGCGATTGCCCATTACCCGGAGGATGTGGAGACACCGCGTTGGCACTTTCTGCTGGCCGACGCCTATCGGAACAGCGGGCGTTTACTGGCGGGTGAGGCGGAATCGTTGTCGAGCGTTTCGGCCAGAGAAGAGGCCCAGCGGGAGGCACACAGGCGTATCGAACGATCGCTCGCGGCGTATGACAGGGTGATTTCGGCTTTGGCCCGGCATGACACGCGAGACTTGACGGAGATGGAGCAGACTTATCTGCGGATGAGTTACCTGTATCGGGGGGACTGTCTGTTCGACCTGAGCCGCTATCAGGAGGCGATTGAGGCGTATCGCGAGACGGCGTGGCGGTATGAGAACCTGCCGGCCTCGGTGTCGGCATCGCTGCAGATCATTCATTGCCATCTGCGGTTGGGGGAGCAGATGGAGGCAGCTTCGGCGTTGTCGCGGCTGAAATGGCTGCTTCGCAAGATGCCGGCTTCGGTCTTCGAGGCGGAGCGGGGGATGTCGCCGAAGGCGTATTGGGAAGCGATGGCGGCGCGGATGGAGAGCGCCGGGCTGCACTGAGGAGATCGCCTGATGACGTTCGAGGGTACAAGCGAGGACGTGTCGCGGCTGCTGGAGGTGTTGGAGCGGCAGCGGGGGCTGTATCGGCGTCTCCGGGTGTTGACCGAACGGCAGCAAGGCCTGGTGACCCAGGACGATCCTCAACCGTTGTTGGCGCTGCTGGCGGACCGCCAGAAGTTGGTGGATGAACTGGTGACAGTCAACAAGGAGTTGACCGCGTACCGAGAGGAGTGGACGGAGATTTACGGCGTGCTTGACGACTGTTCCCGCCGGCGGGTGACGGAGATGCTCGAGGAGGCGAACGCGACGTTGGGGACGATTTTGCACCGAGACAGCCGCGATTCAGCGATGTTGTCGGCGCGGCGGCAGGATCTTGCGGAGCGTATCAGCGCCGTGGACGCGGCGAGCCGGGCTGGGGCGGCCTACGCCTCGGCGGGGAGGAGCGGGTCCAGCGGCTTGACGGACGCGAGGGCATGAGGATGCGCAGGGCGACGGGACAACGGCTCGGGGTTGCGGAGGCCGGCCCGGGAGAATCGGCGTCGGGCGGGGTGGGGCTTGCGCTGACCGAGCGGGAGAGAGAACTTGCGGCGATCGTCAGCGCATACAACGACGTTACCGAGCGGTTGAAGAGCGCCCACGAGCGGCTGGGCGAGGAAGTGGCGCGTTTGCGGGAGGAGCTTCGGCAGAAGAACGTCGAACTGCGGCGACGGGAGCGTTTGGCGGCCTTGGGGGAGATGGCGGCGGGCCTGGCCCACGAGGTGAGGAATCCCCTGGGAGGGATTGCCCTATATGCGTCGATGCTGGAGGGGCAGCTTGCGGATCGGCCGGCGTCGAGGACGGCGACGTTGAGGATATCGCAGAGTGTACGTTTGCTGGATCAGTTGGTTAGCGAGATTCTGGATTTCGCCCAGGAGCACCAGCTTGAGCCGCAGAGGTGCAGGCTGGGCGTGGTGTTGGGCGCCGCCGAAGACGGCGTGCGGCCGTGGGCGGCGGAGCGCGGGGCGACGGTGGTTGTCGAGCCGTCGGCAGCGGATATTGAAGTTTTCTGCGATGCGCCGCGGCTGCAACGGGCGTTGCTGAAGTTGTTGATGAACGGGGTACAGGCGGTGGTCGAGGGCGGGCACGTGTGGGTGACGGCAGCGGTTCGCGGGGAGGAGGGCGGCGTGGAAATCGAAGTGAGCGACGACGGGCCGGGCATTCCGCCGGAGGACATGGAGCGGATATTCAACCCGTTCTTTACCACGCGGGCGACGGGCACCGGTTTGGGGCTGGCGATCGTCCATCGGATCGTGGAGTCGCACGGGGGCGGAATCCGGGTGAGCAATCGGCCGCAGGGGGGGGCGAAGTTCGTGATCCGCCTGCCGGCGGAAGGGAATTGAGAGGGTGGAAAGGGCCCGGGCACTGTTTAGCGAGTCCGCCCTGCGGCCGCGGAAGAAAGGGTGCAAGAGGCTGACGGTCGCAGAAACGCGAGGAGCGCGTACGAGAGGATATGTAGTGTCATTGAGCCGACACTTGCCCCCAGAGGGCTTGAGGCCGGCGAACCACATGGCTTGAAGGAGCCGATGCACATGGCGCGGGTATGCATTATCGACGACAAGGACGTGATGCGCGATTCGTTGACGCACATTCTGGGTATTCAGGGGCACGAGGTCAACTCGTACGCCGATCCTCGGCACGCCATGCAGGACATTTCGCCGTCGCGTTTCGAGGTGATCGTCAGCGATCTGAGGATGCCGGGCGTGGACGGGATCGAGCTGCTGCGTAACCTGCGGGGCCGCGGAGTGGAGACGCCCTTCGTGCTGATGACGGCGTACGCCAGCGTGCCGACGGCGGTGGAAGCCATGAAGCTGGGGGCCTTCGACTACATCCAGAAGCCGTTCGAGGCGGACGCGATCGCCCTGGTGGTGGAGCGGGCTGCGGCGATGGCCCGCTTGCGCGGCGAGAACGAAGCGCTGCGGGCGTCGCTAAGCGATTTACAGGGAGAGACGGAACTGATCGGCAGCAGCCGGATGATGCGGCACGTGCGGGCGCAGATCGAGCGCGTGGCCAGGAGCCAAGCGACGGTGCTCATCCAGGGCGAGAGCGGCACGGGTAAGGAGTTGGTGGCGCGGGCGGTCCATGGGGCATCGCCTAGAGCGAGCAGTCCGATGTTGTGCCTGAACTGCGCCGCCTTGTCGGCGACGCTGCTGGAGAGCGAGCTGTTCGGTCACGAGCGGGGGGCGTTTACCGGTGCCGACAAGCTTCGCAAGGGGCGTTTCGAGTTGGCGGCCGGCGGGACGCTGCTGTTGGACGAGATCAGCGAGGTGCCGCTGCCGGTACAGGCCAAGCTGCTCCGCGTTTTGCAGGAGCGTGAATATGAACGGGTGGGGAGCAGCGTGACGCTGCGTGCGGACGTGCGCGTGATCGTGACCACGAACCGGGATCTGTCGGACTGGGTCTTGCGGCGGAGATTCCGCGAGGACTTGTTCTTCCGCGTGAGCGTGCTGCCGGTGACGCTGCCGCCGCTTCGCGATCGGCGGGAGGACATCCCGGCGCTGGTAGAGTACTTCATCGGGCGGATCGTGCGGAGGGAGGGGAGCACGCCCAAGAAGGTTACGCCGAAGGCGTTGGCGGTGTTGGACAACTACCACTGGCCTGGCAACGTCCGCGAGCTGCAGAACGTGTGCGAGCGGGCGGTGGTGCTGTGCCAGGACGAGGAGATTGACGCCCCGCTGATCGAACCGTGGCTGTCGAGCGAGACGAAGCTCGAGGGGGCCAATCGACCGTTGCGGCCGGGATACATTATGGAGGACATGGAGCGGGCGTTGATCGAGCAGACGCTGGTGCGCTTCAGCGGGCACCGGGAGAAAACGGCCAAGGCTCTGGGCATCGGGGTGCGGACGCTGGGGATGAAGTTGAAAAAATGGAGAGAGGAGGCGCAGGCGGCTCAACATCAGACGCAACGACAGGCGGTGTAGCGGCGCGGGCACAGGAGGCGGGGTGCATGGCGCAAGGATAGGCGCCCGCGAGGAAGGGTGTGAGAAGGGATTCTCGCGGCAGCGGATGGGCGTGCCGGCGAGTTGGACGCGTCTGACCGGCGCGGTTCGGTGAGGGCGGGAATTGCGCAGGACGGCAGGAATTGCCGGTTGTGCCGAGTGGGTGCAGATAAAGACGGAACTGGTTGGCCTGGGAGAGGGGCCGGCCGGTGGCATGAGGTTTGCCAAACAAGACTCGCCTGACAATCCGCGCGTCGGGCGTGGGAGCAGAGCTGTGTTGTTGTCGGATGTCACCAGCGGCGGGGCGACGCCCATATTGGAGAAGACGCTGGCCTTTACCGAGGCCCGCAACCGCATGCTGGCGGAGAATATCGCCAACATCACAACGCCGGGCTACCGGGCCAAGCAGTTGGACGTGAAGGCGTTTCAGGCCGCGTTGCGGGAGGCATCCGCCAAGCGGGCCGGGAACGGGGGGAAGTTTGACGTTCCGACGACCAGGGAGGTTGGCCGCGACCGAGCGGGCCGGCTGGTGGTTAAACCGAGCGAGGAACCGGTCGAGAACCTGCTGTTTCAGGACGGAACGAACGCGAGGGTTGAGCGTCAGATGGCGCTGTTGGCGGAAAACACGCTTATGCACCGGACGGCGGTTGATTTACTTCAGCACTACTACGAGGGCGTGGCCAAGGCGATTCGCGGGAAGATGAGATAAGGCGGAGCAGCGCCCGGTGAATCGCAAGAGGGGATGACGGACGAAGGCAGAAGCCGGGTAAGGTTAGACGGGAGCTGCGGCATGTTTGGAGCGTTGGACATCAGCACTTCGGGGTTGGTCGCCCAGCGAATCCACCTGGACACCATCGCCGGCAACATCGCCAACGCCCAGACCACTCGGAGGGTGGACGGGCAGGCGGGTCCGTACCTGCGGCGGGTGGCTCTGCTGGGCGCCGGCGACGGACGTGGCGGACGGGGCGTCCACGTTGAGAAGGTAGTGGAGGACACGCAGGGCCAGCCGCGTCAGGTGAAGGACCCCGGGCACCCGGACGCCGACGCCAACGGGATCGTGCTGTATCCGAACGTGGACATGTCCACGGAGATGATCAACGCGATGGTGGCGCTTCGGGCGTACGAGGCGAACCTGACGGCGGTGGATGCGACGAAGTCGATTTTGACGGGCACGCTGCGGATATTGGCGTGAGGCAAGTGGCGGGCAGGATGCCGGTCTGGTGGGAATGAACGTTCGGGAGAGGCACGACGATGGCAGATTCGACGATTGGGGTCGGCGGGATCACGCCCCTGCGGCCGGCGGCACCGGCATTGACGCCTTCGCCCGCGGCCAAGGCGGTGGCGGGCAAGGATTTCAAGGAGTATCTGCTGGAAAGTCTGGAGCGGGTGAACCGGCTGCAAACGGAAGCGGATGAGGGAGTGCAGAAGTTGCTGACCGGCCAGACGGACAACGTGGCGGAGGTGCTAAGCGCGACCCGCAAGGCGGGTATTGCGTTTGATCTGTTGATGGAGATACGAAACAAGCTGATGGACGCGTACACGGAGTTGCGGCAGATGCGCGTCTAGCGGAGGCGGCCGGAAGACCGCGGGCGTAACGGATTACGATGGAATTCCTGAACGCACAAACCAAGTACATCCACGAGCAGTGGCGGAGCATGTCGTTATCGCAACGACTGGCCATCGGCCTGTTGCTGGTGGTGGTGCTGGTGGGGATGTGGGGGATGATCCGCTGGGGCAGCGAGGCGGAATGGACGCCGCTGCTCGATCAGACGTTCACCAGCGAGCAAATCCAGCAAGTGCAGGGAGAGCTGGCTCTGGCCGGCATTTCATCGAAGGTGGAGGGCGACCGGGTATTGATTCGCGGAGGCGACGACCAGCGGCGTCAGCTCACGGCGTTGCTGGCCCAGCGGGGGGCGTTGCCGCGCGATACGAGTCTGGGGTACACCGCTCTGGCTCGCGATGACAACGTTTTTGAGAGCGATCAGAAGACGCAGTGGAAGCAGACGCGCGGGCTGGAGACCGAGTTGTCGCAAGTCTTGCGGAAGTTCCGCGGGATTCAGGACGCCCAGGTCTTCGTGGAAATTCCGAAGCAGCGGGGTTTCGGAGGGAAAACGGCGACGAGCCGTGCGAGCATCCACGTCACCTTGAGCGAGGGGGAGACGCTGGACAAGCAGCGCATATCGGCGATCGCCAATTTTGTGGTCGGGGCGGTGCGTGGTCTGGGGCTGGAGAACGTGAAGATCACTG
>CAYYBO010000088.1:7947-12968 GCA_964470125.1 uncultured Planctomycetaceae bacterium
GACGGGACCCGGTTCTATCGGGCGCCGGACGCTGCCGACGCCATTCCCGCCGAGCACCTCGACTTGCAGCGTCAGCAGGAAGAACACCACGCCGCCAAGATAATCAATCAGCTGCAGTACATTCCGGGCGTGCTGGTCAGCGTCCGGGCCATTCTGCGGTCGACCGACGAACAGACCCTGCAGCGAACTTACGGCAAGCCGGAGGTGGACCGAGAGAGCACGGAGACGGAGGAGACGACCGGGCCGTCGGGGGCGGCGAGTCCGGGGGTGCGGCCGAACACCGGGCGTCAGTTGGCGGAGACAGGCACGGGGGCCACGAGCACGAGGGAGAAGACGGAGACATCAATGGCCGGTCTCCGCGATCAGACGGATACGACGATCATCAAGTCGAAGGGGTATGTCGAGAAGTTGATGGCGTCGGTGAACGTTCCGCGGAGTTACCTGGTGAAGGTGTTGGAGGCCCAGGGGGCGGCCGACACGTCGCCGGCGGAAGTGGAGAAGATCGCCGCGGTGGAGATGCCCAAGATCGCGGCGCTGGTCAAACCGTTGATCAATGCCACCGAGGACGACCAGGTAGTGGTGAAGTGGTATCACGACGTCACACCCGAGCTGCGGCCGACGACGGAGTTGGCCTCGACGCCGGTGGTGGTGGCATTGGCCAAGGATTACGGGCCGCGAGCGGGCTTGGCATTGCTGGCCTTGTTCAGCTTGATGATGGTCTTCCGCATCGCCCGGCGTGCGCAGGCGGTGATGGCGACGACCGCCGGTGGTTTGGCGCCGGCGGCCGCAGGAGCGGCCATGAGCGGGTTCGGCGCCGGTCGGGCCGTCGGGGGGCGGGCGCCGCCGCCGCCATTGGAAACACTGGAAGGCGGGCCGGTGACGGTGGGGGAGGCCCAGGAGATCGAGGGCATCATGGTGGGGCACGAAGTGGACGAGCACATGGTTCGCACACAGCAGATTGTGAACCAGATCAGCCAACTGGTCAAAGAGGACCCGACGACTCCGGCGAGCATCGTCGAGAGCTGGATCAAGACAAGCGACTAGGAGACGAGTTCCGTGGCGGCGACGGCGACCCCGAGCAAACCAAGTCTGAAAGATGAGCCCATTCCCGATTTGAGGAAGGCGGCGATCCTCCTGGTCAGCCTGGACAAGAACTCGGCCGGGGCCATCCTCAAACGGCTAGATGAGACGAGGCTGGAGACGGTCACACGGGAAATCGCCCACTTGGAAGTTGTGACGGAGGAGGAACGCCGGCTGGTGATCGAGGAGTTTCACGCACTGGCGCTGGCTCGCTCGTATTCGGAGGCCGGGGGATTGGGGTACGCGCGGGCCTTGCTGGCCCAATCACTGCCGAGGGATGAGGCGGATCGGCTTATCAAGCAGATCGAGCATCAGTTCTATGCGAAGCCTTTCACTTTCCTGCAGAAGGCCGACCCGGAGAATCTGCTGACGTTCATTCAGGACGAGCATCCGCAGACGATCGCGCTGATTCTGGCGTATCTGCCGGCGAACAAGGCGAGCGAGATTCTGACCGGTTTGCCGGATGAGAAGCGGGTGGAGGTAGTGAATCGCATTTCACGGATGGAACAGACCAGCCCGGAAGTCATCAAGGAAGTGGAGAAGGGCCTGGAGCATCGGCTGAGCGGTTTGATGTCGGACGGACTCCAGCGGGTGGGAGGCATCGAGGCGGTGGCCGAGATATTGAACCTGGTGGACCGCACGACGGAGAAGAGCATCCTGGGGGCGATGGGTGAAGATGATCCCGAATTGGTCGAGCAGATTCGGCGATTGATGTTCGTGTTCGAGGACATCCTGTTGGTGAATGATCGGGGCATTCAAACGGTACTTAAGGAAGTGGACACCGGCGATTTGGTTCTGGCGCTGCGGACGGCGACGGACGATCTCAAGCAGAAGGTTTTCTCGAACATGTCGGATCGTGCTGTGCAGCTTATCAAGGAGGAGATCGAGTACATGGGGCCGGTGCGTTTGAGCGATGTCGAGGCGGCCCAACAGAAGATCGTGGATATTGTGCGGCGTCTGGAGGAATCCGGTGACATCGTGATCAGCGGCCGGGGTGGCGAGAAGGATTTGATCATATGAGCGGGGCGGTGATCAAGGCCGGACAGGCGAGGATTCCATCACGAGGAGCGTACACTCTCGACCTGCGAGACATTGCTGACCGAGCGGAGGCGATCATTGCCGCTGCCCGCGGTGAAGCCGAGCGGATTCTGTCAAAGGCCCGAGACGAGGCTGAATCGGTCCGAGAGGAGATTACGGAATCGGCGCGTCGGGCCGGCCGCGAACAAGGGTTGAGGGAGGGCCGCGAGGCCGGGCAGGCGGAGGCGCTGCAAGAGGCGCGGGAGCAGTTCGCCAGGGAGCAGGCGTCGCTGACAGGCATGATGACGGAAATGCTTCGGACATTTGAGAAGCGGCGAGAGCAGTTGTACTTGTCCGCTCGACGGGATGCGGTGGTGTTGGCCGTAGCCGTGGCCCGACGCGTGGTGGCCAGATTGCCGGAGATCGAGGAGGCGGCGACGGAATCAGCGATGCAGGCCTGCGCGGAGGCCCTGGACCTGGTTCGCGGGGCGACGGAGATTGTGATTCGCGCCCACCCGGAAGACTGCCGAGCGATTGATCGGCTCGTCGGGGAGTTGGCCGGCCTGACGCAGTCGTCGAGGCACATACGGCTGGCGGAGGATGCGTCGGTGGGCCGCGGGGGCGTGATCGTGCAGACATCGGACAGCGAGGTGGACGCCCGAGCGGCAGCCCGGATGGAACGGATCGCGGATGAGCTGGTGAGCGACTGGCGGGCGAGAGTGAAGGCATTGTCGCTGGACAGATGATGAACCTGTTTGCCGAACAGATCGAGACGGCGCGAACGGTCCCGACGATGGGGCTGAGCGGGCGAGTTTTGTCGGCGGCGGGGCTGACCATGCACGCGGCGGGTCTTCCGGCGGCAATCGGCTCGATGTGCGAGGTGGAGACAGGGCATGGGCGCCGCATTCCTGCGGAGGTCATCGGTTTTCGACAGAACTCGACGGTGCTGATGCCGTTGTACGAGGCCCGGGGGGTGACCAAGGGGCAGCCGGTTCGGTGCGTGACTAGTTCTCAGAGGGCGGCGGTGGGGCCGTTGCTATTGGGACGGGTGCTGGACGGGATGGGGCGACCTTGCGACGGGGGGCCTGAGATCGCGGCGGATTCTTACTATCCGCTGCATCGGGCGGCGCCGAGCGCCGTTTCGCGGCGGCGGATCGACCGGCCGATGTCGGTGGGCATTCGCTCGATCAACGCGTTGCTCACCCCGGGCTGCGGCCAACGACTGGGCATTTTCGCGGGGACGGGCGTAGGCAAGAGCGTGCTACTGGGGATGATGGCCCGGTATACGGCGGCGGATGTCATAGTGATGGCACTCATCGGCGAGCGCGGCCGCGAAGTGAACGACTTTCTGACCAAGGACCTGGGCAAGGAAGGGCTGGCCCGATCGGTGGTGGTGGTGAGCACGTCGGATCAGTCGCCTCCCTTGAGGGTGAGGGCGTCGTTCGTGGCCACGGCGATCGCCGAGTATTTCCGCGATCAGGGGGCGGACGTGCTTTTGCTGATGGATTCGGTCACGCGGTTGGCCATGGCTTCCCGTCAGATCGGTCTGGCGGCGGGCGAGCCGCCGGCGACGAAGGGGTATCCGCCGAGCGTCTTTGCCATGCTGCCCAAGTTCCTGGAGCGGAGCGGTCGGACGCAGAGCGGCTCGATCACCGGTCTCTACACCGTACTAGTCGAGGGCGACGACATTAATGAGCCGATCGCCGACGCGGTGCGGGGCGTTTTGGACGGCCACATTTGGCTTTCCCGGCGTCTGGCGAACCGCGGGCAGTATCCGGCGGTGAGCGTATTGGACAGCATCAGCCGGGTGATGCCGGACGTGGTGGACGCGGAGTTGCTGGCCGCCGCGGGGCGGGTGAAACGATTGTTGGCGATTTGGTCGGAAATAGAGGACCTGGTGAGCATCGGGGCTTACGCCGCGGGGAGCAATGCGGAGTATGACCTGGCGATTCGGACGCGGGCGGACATTGAGGCATGCCTTCGGCAACGGATTGACGAGGGGGTGAGTTTCGAGGCGGCGAGGTCGGCGCTTCTGGAGCTGTGCGTGAAAATCGAAGCGACGGAGGCGGCGATCCGCCAGGGTTCGCGGCAGGCGGCGCGGGCGGTGGCATGATAGCGAGGAAGGGTCGCGGGCCCGGGTCCGTGGGGCCGTGGCCGGGGGCTCGTCGGTGGTGAGGATCGCCACCTGATATGAAGTCTGAGGCTTGTGAGAGCGAAAGCGATGGCGAGGCGATACAGATTCCGGCTCGAGACTCTCCTGCGGCTTCGGCAGCAGCGGGAGGACGAAAAGAAGCGGGTCGACGCCCCGGGGCACGGAAGTAAGGGGCCCGGGGCCACCCACGGGGGGCATGGGGGGGGCGTCGCCCTTGGCGGGTTTGCGGCCTACCTGCGGGACCAGGTGCTGCCCGTGGCCGCCGGCGATTTCGCCGTGGGGCGCCAGGGCTTTGACGCCCGGCTCCGCGAGGAGCACATGGTGGATTACGACGCCGACGAGCTGCTGGCCACCGGCTGGGAGCAGTTTCACCAGACCCGGGAGCAGATGGCGGCCGTGGCGGCCGAGATCGACCCCTTCCTCGCCGCGCCCGAGATCCTGGCCGCGGCCCGGGCCGATCACCCCGGCGCCGGGGAGTTGCTGGACGCCTACCGCCAGGAGATGGCGGCCATCCGCCAGTACGTCGTCGACCACGAGATCGCGACGATCCCCGAGGGCGTGGTGCTGCGCATCGTCGAGACCCCCACCTATTTGCAGCCCATCATCCCCTTTGCCGGCTACATGCCGCCGGGCATCCTGGAGGAAAAGCAGGAGGGCATCTTTGTGGTGACGCCCGTGGACCCTGCCCTGCCGCCCGAGGAACAGGACGAGCGGCTGCGCCGCCACTACCGGGCCAAGCCGGGGATCTAACCCCGTCCGCCCCCAAGGCTTT
>CAYYBO010000089.1:0-9241 GCA_964470125.1 uncultured Planctomycetaceae bacterium
CGCGGCTAAGATGGGGACACGCGGGAAAGGATTCCCGCGACAATGGGGGCGAGAAAGGATTCTCGCACCAGGACGACAACGAGGGGTGATTGATCATGCGCGAGCCGCCTTCGACATTGCGGGTGGCATCCGATCGCAAGGCCGCTCCGCCCGAACACCTGGGCGGCCCTGGATGGAAGCTGCCGCATTTGCTGATCTTAGTCGCTGCGTGCATTGGCGCGACAGTCGCAACGTACAAGGCTCATCATTGGTCCGTTGCCAACAGCATGCGCGGCAAGTGCCACCATTATGGCACGGCATCCCTGAGCGCGCTGATCGATGTGCCTCTCAACCCCGTAGACGAATATTGGGACGTCCTCGGGCGCTGTGCCAGAAGCCAGGATTTTCAGTGGTACTGCCGTCGAATCCTGAAGCGATCTCAGAAATACCGCTCCTCCGAACAAGCACCGTACGAGGTGCTAATCGCAGAATACGGCCTTACGTACGGCTGGCCCCTTGTCTCAAGACACTTGTACACAGTTGTAATGTTTGAGGAGAAGAGCCTCAACGGCGTGTATTCAGGTGACGATTTCTACGCCGACTACGAAGGCGAGGACCCGCCCCCCATCCTATACCCCGGCCTTGTAGGCAACTGGCTGTTCTACTTTGCATCGTCGTTGCTGTTGCTCGAAATCGTATATCGCATTGCCATGACACTCTGGAGCCGTATCACCGCCCCCCCGCCTGGCCACTGCCGCACCTGCGGCTACAACCTCACCGCCAACGTCATCGGGATGTGCCCGGAGTGCGGACAACCTGTCCCCCAGGCTGAATCCAAGCTGAAGGCCCGCTGATGCGAGAATCCGTTCTCGCACCCATTATCGCGGGAATCCCTTCCGGCGCACTCTTTGCCCAGCCTTCACGCCGGAAGCCGCATAGGGTGAATGGGCTCCGCGGCGAGGAGACTGCCGGCTCGCTTCTGTGTCTCGTCGTCCCACACGCACGTTTCGCCGCGCCTCGGCCCTCGCTGGCGCTTCGGGCTGGTCACGGCACCGAGCCAATCGTCCATTGATTCGGGAACCTTGCTGCCCGCTGGTGCGAGAATCCGTTCTCGCACCAGCGCGGGCTTGGCGTCGCGCCGGGGGCGTGTTTCGCCTCGCCGCAGGCAGTTCTCGTAGGGCGGCCAACGGCCCCGAAGGGGCCAAAGATCGTAGCCACGGGCAAGCGCAGCGCAGCCCGTGGACGACCGACGCTCGCGCCGGCATCCCGCCCCGGCAGGGGCGGAGGAGTGTCACACCCTCGGCCATCGTCTGCCTCCGCCGCCCCTTCACGGCGGAACATACGAGAACGACCGCCAGTCCACGGGTTCCGTCCGCCCGCGGCGGACTCCACCCGCGGCTACATTCCTTCGCCCCATCCGGGGCGGGCCGAATGGACTTGTGTAGATACCATCAGCGCGAGCCGTGGGTTCACGGTGATCGAGGTTGTCCAGCCCTGGAAGGGGAAAGAGAATCACGTGCTTCGGATCCAGCGGACTCGCTGAAGGCGCCCTCACGAGCCACCCGGTGGCGGAACGCCGGTCGCGGACGTTGGAAAGGCAGCTATTGCGCGGTAGGCTATGTGGTTGGGCCCACTCTGGGACAGCAAAGCTTATTCAGCTGGCAGGATCGTGCTCAGGTGAGATGGCGACCGAACCTGATCGGCTAACAGATATATCTATCGAGTCCAACCAGGAAGCCCCTGCGGATCGATGGCTGATGCAGCAAGACGCCACGGTCGGGCTCCCGGTCAGACCCGAGTCCTCGCCCGCTCCCCGGCACCTCGGCCGAAAATAACCCTCGCCGCCGAATCCGCCGCCATGACCAAGCCGTTCACGCCTCGGCCGCGGGGCAGGTCGGAGGTCGAACCATCCTGGGCCACCGCGATCATCCCGTAGCCGGCTGAATCTGCGTCGGTGCCAATCTTGTTGGGGTCGTCGGCGAACTCGGCGATTCGCCCACAGACGATGGCCCGCGAGCGGTCCTGCTTGGGCGCCGGGCGGTACGCTGTGGTCGAAGAAATCAAAAGCCGCGACAGGCCTGTCTCTCCTTTGCCACCCTCCTCGTCCGACCGAGGTAAGGGGTTGCCCTACGCGGCATACGGGCAACTATTTTTACGCCTGAGTGCAAACCCCTAGGCATAAGCGGGATGTTGCTGTACAATGAGAGCGGCGGCGGGGCGACCTGCAACTCCGAGGCAGCAGGCTGCCCAAATGCGGAGACGATGCGGGGACCAAAGCTGTGGCCATCCCTGAAGGCCAGGCAGCAAGTTCCCCTTGTGCGGCCGCGTGGCGGTGGCGCCCCAGGTCGGAGACTTGCTGTGTCAGGTTCCGACCTATCAGTTGGGCCAACGCCGGCGGACGAGTGACTCAATCGTCACGTTCGAATTGTAGTCTCCCCGACACACCGCCCGGGACCTGAGGTGGTCAATCATGTCGGTGGCAACTTCTTACGAGTTCTTGGACAAAGTCATTGCGGCGACGACGGACGGCAAGCTGATTCACAAGTGCCTTCAGTGCGGCACTTGCAGCGGCGTTTGCCCGTACGGCTTCGCGATGGAATATCCGCCGCGTTCGCTGATTGCGGCCTTGCGGGCCGACGATTTTCACGGCGTGTTGGACAGCGACACGATCTGGCTGTGCGTCTCGTGCTTCGCCTGCGCTAACGTGTGTCCGGCGAAGATACCGCTGACGCGCGGTCTCTTGGCGACGTTGAAGACGGAGATGCTCATCGGCGGGAGCATTCCGCAGGAGCTGCAAACCGCGCTCAGTAACTCACGTCGCTACGGCAACGCCCTGGGCGAGTCCCCCAAAAAGCGGGCTGAGTGGACGAAGGACTTCACCGTGCCGGTTCCCGTCATGGCGGCCCATAAGGAGCCGGTGGAGGTGCTGTGGTTCGTCGGGGACTACGGCTCTTATCACCCGCGCGTGCAGCAGGTCAGCCGGGCCTTGGCCAAGCTGTTCTACGTCATGGGAGTGAAGTTCGGCATTCTGGGGCCGGAGGAGAACAGCGACGGGGATACGCAGGCGTTCACCGGGGAGTGGGGGCTGTTCGAGCTGCTGGCGAGGAAGAACGCGCTGGCGATGGGCAAGTATCAGTACCAGGAGATCGTCACGGCCGATCCGCACGCGTTCAACGCGATGAAGCACGAGTATCCGCGGCTGGGCTTCGACCGGCCGGTGAAGCACCACACGCAGTATCTGGCGGAGCATTTGGGGCGGTTGCAGCCGCTCTTGCAGAACCGAGTCACGCGACGGGTGACTTACCACGATCCCTGCTATCTGGGTCGGGCGAACGAGAACAACGTCTACGAGGAACCACGGACGCTCCTGCGGGCGATTCCTGGGATCGAGTTGGTGGAGATGTCGCACAACCGGGCCTTGAGCATCTGCTGCGGGGGAGGGGGCGGCGGGATGTGGCTGGACGGTTTCTCGTGGGAGAAGGCGCACACGCGGACATCGGAATGGCGGGTAAAGGAGGCGATTGCGGCGGGGGCGCAGGTGCTGGCGGTGGCCTGTCCGTATGAGACGCCGCGATTCGAAGACGCCGTAAAGAGCACCGGAAACGAAGGGAAGCTGGCCGTGCGCGACGTGGCGGAGTTGCTGGCGGAGTCGGCCTTCGGTTGAGAGGAGAATCGGTGATGGACATTGTCGTGCTGATCAAGTTTGTGCCGGACTTGGTTGAGGACCTGGAGATTGACTCCAGCACGCACCTCCTCGACCGCAGCTTCCTGCGGCTGATGCCGAACGAGCTGGACGATCATGCACTGGAGGAGGCCCTGCTGCTGAAGGAACGCCACGGAGGGACGGTCACGGTGTTGACCTTGGACACGGGCGACGTGGATGAGACGTTGTTCACCGCTGTGGCAAAGGGGGCGGACCGCGTGGTCAAGATCACCGGCGAGGGGTTTGACCAGGGCCTCGGCAGCCGGCGGATCGCCGCGATCTTCGCGCAGGCCCTGACAGACATGCCGCAGGACTTGATCCTGGCGGGTACGCAGGCGGTCGACGATCTCGACGGATTCGTGGGGGCGCTCTTGGCGGAGCGGATGGGGCTGCCGTACGTGGGATACGTCACCAAGGTTGTCGCGACGGACGGCAAACTGGTCGCACAGAAGGAGTACCCCGGCGGGCTGAACGCGGAGATCGAGGTGGAGGGCCCCGTTGTGTTGGGGATTCAAGCGGCCGAGAAGCCGCCGAGATACGTGGTGACGGCCAAGGTCATGGAGGCGATGAAGAAGGCAAAGATCGACGAGATCGAGGCCGGCGAAGCGGCGGTGGAGGGTGAAGTGCCCGTCTCGGCGATGGCCCTCCCGGAGTCCGGGGCTCATGCGGAGATGATCGAGGGCGGCGTTCCGCAAGTGGCCGAGAAGCTGGTGAAGCTGCTGCGAGATCGGGGGGCAATCGCTTGATATGCCGGTGCCAAGTCGGGCGGCTGAGAGGCAAGCCGCTCGCAGAGGAGAGCTGAAGTATGTGCGGCGAAGTGTGCGTCATCGTTGAGTCACTGCGCGGAGAAATCAAGGACATCACCTACACGATGCTGGCCGCCGGACGGGTCCTGGCGGACGGGCTGAAGACCAAGCTAACCGCCGTGTTGATCGGCCACCGGGTCCAGCCGCTAGCGGGGTCGTTGGGCGCGGCCGACCGTGTTTTGGCGATGGATCACGGGGCGCTGGCGGAGTTTAATCCGGGAGCGTTTCTGGCGGCGATCATCGCGCTGCTCAAGGACCACAAGCCGAGAGTCGTGCTGTTCGGCCATACGGCGACGGGGACGGACCTGGCGTGCGGCGTGGCCACGCGACTGAAGCTGCCGGTGGCCACATCGTGTCGGACGTTCTCGGTGGACGGCGCGGGGCCGCAGTACTCGGCGTTGACCTGCGGCGGCAAGATCATCGCGACGGGGCCGCTGCCGGGGCCGACTTGCCTGGTGACGGTGATGCCTGGGGGCTACAAGGCGGATTCCGGGAAGAAGGCCGGCGCACCGGCGGTGGAGACGTTGCCGGCTCCGGCGGGGCTGGACGCGGTTCGCACGCGCTTCAAGCAGTACATCGAGCCGCCAGCGGGCGACGTGGACATTGCCAAGCAGCCGGTGCTGGTGTCGGTCGGCCGCGGCATTCAGAACAAAGACAATATCGCGCTCGCCGAGAAGCTTGCCGAGGCCCTGAGCGGCGTTGTATGCGGCTCGCGTCCGGTCATTGACCAAGCGTGGCTGCCGACGACGCGGCTGGTGGGGAAGTCCGGCAAACAGGTCAGGCCGAAGCTGTACCTGGCGATGGGCATCAGCGGCGCGCCGGAACACATGGAGGGGGTCCCGGAGGCGGAGACGTTTGTCGCGATCAACACGGATGCGAAGGCGCCGATTTTCGACGTTGCCCACTTCGGCGCGACCTGTAACGCGCTGGAGTTGATACCTGCGATGGTGGAGAAGCTGAAGAAATGAGGTCGCCCGGCGGCGGGGACGTCCGGGGCGGCGAACTCCCCGCGGAAAGGGAGATGTAGACTCGTGTCGACCAGCCAGATAGTGGTCCTGGCGGGGTTTCTCGCCTCAATCGGCGTGTTTGGGTATCGCTGTCTTCAGCGGTTTCGGCATCTGCGATTGGGACGCGCCGCGGAGCCGTTCGGCGATTGGGGTGAGCGGCTCAAGGGGCTGGTGGTTTTTGTGCTGGCCCAATCGAGGGTGTTCCGTTTTCCGGGGACGGGTACGGCGCATTTCTTCATCTTTTGGGGGTTCATGCTGCTGTTTCCGACGATTCTGCAAGCGATTATTGAAGGTCTGTTCCCGGGTTTTGCGCTGCCGGTGGTTGCGACCTTCGGACCGCTGCTGCTGGTGCAGGACTTCATCATCGTGGCGGTCATCCTCGGCGTTGCGTATGGCTTGTACTACCGGGTGATCGTCAAGCCCAAGCGCTACGAAGGCAGCCATCAGTTCGAGGGGAATCTGGTCCTGTGCTTCATCCTCACGATCATGGTGACGCTGCTGTGCTTCAACGGCATCCAGCAGAGCCTGGGGCGGGCCCACGTCGCCTCCGGCTGGCAGCCGATTTCGACGTTGGCGGGCGGGGCGTTCGCGGGACTGAGCCGCGAGGGTCAGGACGTGGCGGCCGAAGTCTGCTGGTGGATCCACCTCGGAGTGGTGCTGGTCTTCCTGCCTTTGCTGCCGATCGGCAAGCATTTTCACGTGGTGACTTCGATTCCCAACGTGCTGCTGCGGAACCTGGCGCCGGCAGGCCGGTTGAAGGCTGCGGGGCGAGACGGCGGTGGGGAGGGCGTCGAACGAATCGAGCAGTTCACCTGGCGGCAGATGCTTGATTGGTACACGTGCAGCGAGTGCGGACGGTGTCAGGACGTCTGCCCGGCTTATGGCAGCGGGGCGGCGCTTTCCCCCAAGAAGCTCATCATGGCCCTGCGGGCGCACCTGTTCGAGCGAGGACAAGCGCTTGTGGCGGGCGGCGGCAACGGGGAGACGGCGGAGGCGCAGGCGGTCCTCGCGAAGCGACTGACCGGAGACGTGGTCGCGGATGAAGTCGCCTGGGCCTGCACGACCTGCCAGGCGTGTGATCGTGAGTGCCCTCTGTTCGTGGAGCACGTGCAGCCGATCGTGGACCTCCGGCGATCGCTGCTGGCCCAGCAGCGAGGGGACAATAACCAGGCGACGGCCCTGGAGATCCAGCGGCGGTAAGGCAACTCGTTCGGCAACTCGGACAAGCAGCGGGCCAAGTGGACGACAGGACTGAGCTTCAAGATAAAGGACGTTCGCAAGCAGCCGGCCAAGGTGCTTTGGTTCGTGGGGGATTACGCGTCGTACAGTCCGGCCTTGACCGACGCGACGCAGGCCACGGCGAGGGTGTTTCAGGCGGCGGGGCTGGACTTCGGGCTGCTCTACGACACGGAGCGCAACGCGGGGAACGACGTTCGTCGCGCGGGCGAGGAGGGGCTGTTCGAGCTGCTCGGCCAGAAGAACCTGGCGGCGCTGGAGAGGTGCCAGTTCGAGGAGATCGTGACCACCGATCCCCACACGTACAACACGCTGAAGAACGAGTACGTGCTGGGCGGGACCGGCGATCGGGGGGCGCTCTCGGAGAAGTTCCCCATTCATCACCATAGCGAGGTTCTTGACCAAGCCCTGGTCACGGGACGGCTCCGTGTCGCGCGGCGGCTTGATTACGTTGTGACGTATCGCGATCCGTGCTACCTGGGGCGGTACAACGAGATTTATGAGGCGCCACGGCGAGTGCTGCAGGCGCTTGGCTGCCGGCTGGTGGAGATGCCCAGGAACCGAGACCGAGCGTTGTGCTGCGGGGCGGGTGGCGGGCGGATTTGGATGGAAGAAGGGAAGGTCACGGAGCGGCCTAGCGAGAGCCGCGTGCGCGAGGCGGCGGCGCTAGGCGGAGTGGGGTGTCTGGTCGTGGCTTGTCCGAAGGACCTAACCATGTACCGCGACGCGGTCAAGACCGCCGGGCTGGAAGGGAAACTGGTGGTGAAGGACCTCGCGGAACTGGTAGACGAGGCCTGCGGGGTCGAGATTGCACCGGCGGAGACCCCCGCCGGGATTGCGTGTCATAGCTAGGAGAACAGCCGATGGCTGCGAGCGGATCGGGAACGAACAGCGAACGGGTCGGCGTCTATGTCTGTCATTGCGGCAGCAATATCGCCGGGACGGTGGACGTGGAGGGCGCGGCCGCCTGGGCGAAGGGCCTGGACGGAGTGGCGGTCTCGCGGGAGTACAAGTTCATGTGCTCCTCGCTCGGCCAGGCGTTGATCGAGGAGGACGTGAAGAAGGAGAAGCTGACGCGGATCGTTGTGGCGGCGTGCAGCCCGCACCTGCACGAGAAGACGTTCCGCCGGGCCTGCACGAACGCGGGGCTGAACCCCTATCTCCTCCATATGGCCAACATCCGCGAACACGTTTCGTGGGTGACCAAGGACAAGATCGCGGCGAACAACAAGGTCAAGACGCTCATCGCCGGAGCGGTCGCTCGGGTCAAGCATCATCAACCGTTGGAGCCGACGCCGGTTCCGGTCAACCCGGCCACGCTGGTGGTGGGGGCGGGCATCGCCGGCATCCAGGCGGCCCTGGAGCTGGCGGACGCCGGATACCCGGTCTATCTGGTCGAGCGCGAACCGAGCATCGGCGGCCACATGGCCCAGTATGACAAGACGTTCCCCACGCTGGACTGCGCCGCGTGCATCCTGACGCCGAAGATGTCCGAGGTAGGTCAGCACGACAAGATCAAGCTGCTGACCTGGTCGGAGTTGGAGGACGTTTCAGGCTCGATCGGGAACTTCCGGGTTCGCATTCGGCGCAAGGCGCGATGTGTGAAGGAGGACGCGTGCACCGGCTGTGGATTGTGCATCGAGAAGTGCCCGCGAAAAGTGGTGGACGAGGTTTTCGAGGCGGGGATGGGGTACCGCAAGGCGATTTACACGCCGTTCCCGCAGGCGGTGCCGAAGATTCCGGTGATCGACCCCGAGTCGTGCATCTGGTTCGAGCGGCAACGCTGCCGGGCGTGCGAGAAGTTGTGCCCCACCAACGCCATCGACTTCGAGCAGAAGGACGAGATCCTGGAAGTCGAGGTGGGCAACATCATCCTGGCGACGGGATGGGATTTGTTCGATTGCCGGCGGATTCCGCAATACGGGTACGGGCGTCTGGCAAACGTGTTCACGAGCTTGGAATTCGAGCGGATGTGCAATGCCTCCGGGCCTACCGGGGGGCGGATCGTGCTGCGTGACGGCGTGACCGAACCGAAGAGCGTGTGCATCGTCCATTGCGTGGGCAGCCGCGACGCACATTACAACAACTACTGCTCGGGCATCTGCTGCATGTTGTCGCTGAAGCTGGGACACCTGGTAATGGAGAAGACGGGGGCGAAGGTTTATGCGTGCTACATCGACATGCGCCCGAACAAGAAGGACTACGAAGAGTTCTATCAACGGCTGCTTGAAGAGGGGATGCTGTTCGTGCGGGGCAAGGTGGCGGAAGTGACGGACATGGCCCGGAGCGATCAGGAGGAGGGCAAACTGATCGTGCAGGTGGAGGACACGCTGCTCGGCAAGCAGCGGCGGATTCCCGTGGACATGGTGGTGCTGATGGGGGCCATCGAGCCGCGGCGTGACGCACGTGAGACCGGTTTGAAGGCGGGCATCTCGTGCAGCATGGCCGGATGGTTCATCGAGCGGCACGTCAAGCTGGACCCTGTGGCGACGATGACCGAGGGGGTGTTC
>CAYYBO010000089.1:9251-12944 GCA_964470125.1 uncultured Planctomycetaceae bacterium
AATGATCAGCAAGGGCACGGTAATGATCGAGCCGGTGGTGGCCAGCATCCACGAGGAGAACTGCTCGGGCTGCCGCATCTGCAATAACTTGTGCCCGTTCAATGCGATTGACTTCGTGGAAGACGAGAAGGTCAGCAGGGTGAACGTGGCGATGTGCAAGGGATGCGGCACGTGCGTCGCGGCGTGCCCGGCGGGAGCGATTACGGGCGCCCACTTCGCCAACGACCAGGTGGGGGCGGAGATCGAGGGCTTGCTGTGGGACGTTGGGCAGGAATCGGAGAGTGAGGAGCTGTCGCCGGTAATGGAGCCTGGTGCTGGTTGAGCCGAGGCCGACAACGCCAGGAAAAACCGGCGCGCAGACGGAGAGACGAGATGGAACGTGAGATTTTCGAACCGAAGATCATCGGATTCTTCTGCAATTGGTGCTCCTACCGGGCCGCCGACGGAGCGGGGACGGCGAGGATCAAGCACTCGCCGAACGTGCGGGTGATTCGCCTGATGTGCAGCGGCCGGGTGGACCCGACGTTCGTGCTGAAGGCGTTATCGCTCGGGGCCGACGGCGTGCTGATCGCGGGCTGTCATCCGGGGGAGTGCCATTACATCGAGCAGAACTACAAGACGATGCGGCGGTTCGCGATGCTGAAGCACACGCTGCGATCGCTGGGGATCAGTGAACGCCGAGTGAGACTGGTGTGGGCGTCGGCGGCGGAAGCCTCCTACCTGACCGAGGCCATCGACAAGATGGTGGAGGACATCCGCACGCTGGGGCCGCTCAACTGGAAGGGCAATCTCGGGGAGGAGGCCGGGCACCTGGACGCGGTGGCCAAGGTCCTCCTGGAGCACCAGGAAGCGATGGAAATCGGAAGATGAAAGCGAGACGGACGAGTCGAAGCCGTCGAGAAGTAAGGGCGAAGGCACAGGACGGACCGGCGGCGGGCGCGGAACCGTCCGTGGAAGGTGGAAGCATGAGCGAAAAAGGGAAGCTGGCCATCTACTGGGCGGCATCGTGCGGAGGATGCGAGATATCCATTCTCGCGCTCAACGAGAAGATCCTCAACGTCGCGGACGCCTTCGATATCGTGTTCTGTCCGTGCATCATGGACACCAAGGCGCGCGATATCGAGAAGATGCCGGACAAGTACATTGACGTGTGCTTGTTCAACGGCGGCATCAGGACCAGCGAGCAGGAGTACATGGCCAAGCTGTTGCGGGAGAAGTCGAAGGTGCTGGTGGCCTTTGGGTCTTGCGCCCATGAAGGGTGCATTCCCGGTCTGGCGAATCTGAACAGCCGACGTGAAATCTTCGAGACCGTGTATAACACCGGCGCGGACAGCTCGATGACGCCGGGCACTCCCTCGACGGTCAACCCCGACATGCTCGTGCCGCTGCCGGAGACGAACGTCAACGGATTCCACCTGATGCTTCCGGTGTTCTACGACACGGTCCATACGTTGGGACAGACCGTGGACGTCGACTATTACCTGCCGGGCTGCCCCCCGGAGGCGGCGCGCATTTGGGATGCGGTGGTGGCCATCCTGGAGAACAAGTTGCCGCCGCCGGGGTCGGTGATCGGCGCCGAGACGACATGCTGCGATGAGTGCTCCCGAAAGCGAAACGAGAAGAAGATCAAAGAGTTCAAGCGGACCTGGCAGGTCATTCCCGACAGCGAGACGTGCCTGCTGGAGCAGGGGCTGCTTTGTTGCGGGCCGGCGACGCGGGCGGGCTGTGGAGCGCTCTGTCCGCAGGTGAACTCGCCGTGCATCGGCTGCTACGGACCGAACGCGGGAGTCGAGGATTTCGGGGCGAGGCTGATGACCGCGTTGGCGTCTGTGATTGACGCCAACGATCCGGAAGAGATAGAGAGGATCATCCAAGAGGGCATCCCGGACCCTGCGGGGACGTTCTACCGGTTTGGCCTGGCGCACAGCCTGTTGCGACGGGCGGCCCTGGTGCCGGATGAGGAGCGACACGAGCTGCCGTTGCCGCGGCCGAAGGCGGCGGGGTGAGAGACTGAAGGGGACGGTTGGAGGCGATCGGCGGTTTGGAATACGGAGAAGCGGATAATCATGGCTCAACGCATCAGCATCGATCCAATCACGCGTCTTGAAGGGCACGGCAAGATCGACATCTTCCTTGACGAGCAGGGCGAGGTGGCCGAGACCTTCTTGCAGATACCGGAGCTGCGGGGTTTCGAGCGATTCTGCGTAGGACGGGTGGCGGAGGACATGCCGAACCTGACCTCGCGGATATGCGGGGTTTGCCCGGAGGCGCACCATATGGCCTCGGCCAAGGCGCTGGACGCGGTGTTTCACGTCGATCCGCCGCCGACGGCGAAGAAGCTGCGAGAAATGTTCTACTGCATCTTCTACGCTACCGATCATACGACGCACTTCTATGCGCTGGGCGGGCCGGATTTCGTCATGGGGCCGGACGCTCCCAAGGAGCAACGCAACATCCTGGGCGTGATCAAGAAGGTGGGCATGGAGATCGCCGGGAAGGTCCTGAAGATGCGGGCCGACGGGCACGCGCTGATCAAGATGATCGGCGGCCGGGCGGTCCATCCGAACTGGGGGCTGCCGGGCGGCGTGAGTCGGGGCATCACGGAAGAGCAACGGCGCGAGATCGAGGCTCGTGGTCGGGAGGCCGTCGAATTCGCGAAGTTCTCCATCCGGCTTTTCAACGACATAGTACTCGGCAATAAGGAATACGTCGGATTGGTCACCAGCGACGCGTACACGCATCGGACCTACAACATGGGTACGGTGGACGCCAACAACCGCGTGAACTTCTATGACGGCATGATCCGCGTCGTGGGGCCAGACGGTCGGGAACACGCCAAATACCACGCCAGGGAGTACCGGGAGTACGTGGCCGAGCACGTCGAGCCGTGGTCGTACCTCAAGTTCCCATACTTGCGGCGAATCGGGTGGAAGGGCTTCGTGGACGGCGAGGAGTCTGGATTGTACAAGGCGACGCCCTTGTCACGACTGAACGCGTCCGAGGGCATGGCCACGCCGCTTGCCCAGCAGGAATTCGAGAGGATGTATGAGACGCTCGGCGGTAAGCCGGTGCATCACACGCTGGCCACGCACTGGGCCAGGCTGGTGGAGCTGCTGTATGCAGCCGAACGGTGGGTCGAACTGGCAACCGACGCGGAGATCACCGGCAGCGAATACCGAGTGCTGCCGACGAAGACGCCGGACGAAGGCGTCGGCTGCGTGGAGGCGCCCCGCGGCACGCTTACCCACCACTACTGGACGGACGAGCGCGGCGTGCTGACCAGGGTGAATCTGATCGTGGGCACCACCAACAACTACGCTCCGATCAATCTCTCGATCAAGAAGGCGGCCCAAGGCCTGATTCACAAAGGCGTGACCGTGACCGAAGGCCTGCTCAACAAGGTCGAAATGGCCTTTCGGGCGTACGACCCGTGCTTCGGTTGCGCAACGCATTACCTGCCGGGGCAGATGCCCATAGAGCTGGTGATCCGCAACCCGGCCGGTGCCGTGATCCAACGGATCAGACGCGGCTAAGGTGTTCGCCGCTGGCGATCCAAGCAGCGGAACTTCGATGAACTCGTGTGTCGACATCCAGGTGCGAGAGACGACGGGAGCCTGTGTCCGGGCTACTCCTCGAACGCTCGTTTTGGGTCTGGGCAACCCGCTGCTTGGAGACGATAGCGGGGGGTTACGC
>CAYYBO010000090.1:0-12845 GCA_964470125.1 uncultured Planctomycetaceae bacterium
TTCCATCAAGGGAGTTCCGCCGCCCCTCCGGGGCGGAACCGTTATGAACGATAACATAGCGTTGTAGTACTAGACTCTTGTCCTTAACCATAAGATCGGGACGATCACCGAGGAAGGCGAGTTGACTCCGCCAAGATCAACTCGCGTCCGGGAAGAATGGGGGACAAACCGAGAAGCGTAGGGTGCCTTCCGTGATCATTCCGGCCCACGACTCGCATCGTGGGTAGTGAAGACATCCAATGCGGCAAAGGCCCCGAGCGCCGGACTCGGGGCCTGTGGCCGAAGTCGGAGAAGTAAAGGAGGAGGACCGGTCTGTCAATCACCGGCGGCGCCGCAGCAGGGCGCTGGCCAGCACGAGCAGGCTTAACGTCGCCGGTTCGGGAATATTGTGGAAGACGCTCACGTTGCCGTGTCGCAACGCCGTCTCCTGCGGGAAAGCAGCGCCGTTGTCGAGGGCGATGTCGTCGATCCAATCGCCGATCTTCAAGTCGGTTGTGCGGTTCATGAACACGTCGCCCCGGCCCCACAGCGCCTGCCACGATGACATGATCGCCGCGTAGCGAATGTCGGCCGGCGTCATCCCCGGACCGGACACCGCGAAGTTCATGGTCCTCGATGCCGTCTGGCCCGGCATAATGTTGCCGAAATCCCAGGTCGGTACATAGTAGTTGCCGAAAGGCCGGCGGGCGGGATCAGGATTGCCGGGCGTCCAGCAGAACCAAGCCGCCTGATCCTCGTCCAGTCCGATGATGTACGGATCGGTGTTGCGATAGACGCCGGCAAACACCGGGGGCAGATTGCCCAGATCGGTGACGGCGAACTCGGCCGTCAGCTTGGTGTCGTAGAGCGTGCCGAAGTACTGGTCCGGCGTGCTCAGCCATTCTTCGTGGCTGTTGGTACCGTCGGCCCAGGGCCCTTCGCCCGGCGTGTCGTTGGTGATCGTGGCGTCGATGGTGAAGCCGATGATGTTCTGCCCGGCCAGTTGTACGTTCACTACCTTTCCGTAAACGGCGTTTGTACCGGCGAAGCCGCCGCCGTAGCCAAGCAGATTGTCGTAGAATTCATGGGTTCGGCACTCTTCGGCGCCGGTCACGTAGTTGCTGAACCACTGGCCCTGCAAGGCGTGCGGGTCCTGCAGCGGCCCCGTCCAACTCGGCACCGGCAGGACCGGCGGCTTGGTGATGGGCAGCGACGGCCCAGCGGTGGCACACACGGTCAGACAGAGCAACGTCACGACGGCAATCGTACTGGTCAGTTTCATGGCTGATCTCCCTTTGATCGAGGGGGTAACTCAGGCGGCCCCCCCGAACCGCCTTTGCGGGTCAATCTTGTTCCCATCCTCTTCATCCGGCCCGGGTCCACCCCCGGACGCCGTGAAGGGCGATTGACTCTCGCTCTCCCAAGGGATGACGGATGGCGGCTCCCGGCGGCCACCTGAAAAAGACGGGCCGGCCGCCGCACCGGCCAATGGGGGCAGGCCGATGCGAAGGTGCACTCTCAGCCGGTCTGCTCGGGTCTCCCGGCGTCAGTCGCGCAGTTCGAGGGAGGAACACTAGGCGTCGCGGCCGTAAAAGATGAAGCCGTACCCTTGGTACAGCAGATGATCGGGCAAACCAAGGACCGAAGTGACGATGTCGAGCATCAATTGGAAGGGAATCCAGGCCCAGCTAAAGGACCACATCACGAAGAAGAGTAGTCCGAAGGCGAGCATGGATACGCCCGGCTGGCGGAGTTTCCATTGCAGTTCACGGCCGAGATGCGGCTCGACGAGGCGATAACCGTCAAGCGGCGGGATAGGGATCAAGTTGAACAGGGTGCCGATGAAATTCAGAAAGGCCATCGTGGCCAGGAAGTACACCCAGGTGGGCTGCGTCGCGGCCGAGGCGTCCACCAGCCCGACGCGCGGGTGCAGCGGCAGGCTGAACAGGAGGAACAGCAGCAGATTGGCGGCGGGCCCGGCGGCAGAGACATAGGTGCTCCACCGACTGCTTCGCAGGGCGCTCTCGTCGATCCGCACCGCCCCGCCCGGAAGCGGCACCCCGCCCAGCAGCAGCACGACGGCAGGCACTATCACGCTGAAAACAGGATCTATGAACCGCGTCGGATCGAGCGTCAGGTAGCCGCGCTCACGCACCGACCGGTCACCCCCAAAATACGCGATCAGGGCGTGGGCAAACTCGTGAACACACACGCAGAGGATCCATGCCGCGATGGTCGCGATTAGAAGAGGGCTCATGTTCTGCAGCGAGATTGCCAACACAGGCGAGAGGCTCCTTGCCGCGGCCCGGGGATAGATTGTTCCCCATTCTAACAGAGCCGCAGCCGCGAGACAGCAGCCTTCGTGGCTTCGGCCTGCACCATCGGGCATGACACACTCGGTGGGCGCGTGATGTCGCAGGGCCGATTCAAAACTCGCCCGCCGCGGCCGCGGCGGCCCAGATTATCCGGCGGAGCAACCACGCCGCACGAGCCCCGGCCGATAACCGGCATCGATTCGCGTACCCGTGAAGCTAACAGAAGATCGCTTCCTCCATTTCCGATATTCGCCGTGATGGGACAACGTGGGAAGCACACCCCAATTAGAGCGCACACCGCTACGCGAGTGAGGGAAGAAGACGGAGGCCCGTTGTGTGCGCCCAGTGTGGGAGAGGAGCAAACCGTGCAAACCAAGGAGAACACCTCTGCCTGTTCGTGCGACGCCTCCCGTTGCGACGAATTGTTTCGCTTGGCCAATCAAGCTCAGCGAGCGGAAATCGTCAAGCACCGCGAGGTTATGATGCGGCGCCTCGGGCGAATCGTCTCCCTGGACGAGGCTGCCCGGGATTGGATATACACCCACGCCGCAAGCTGGCGGGCCGAGTTTGAGAAGAAAATCGCCCATCGGTAGCCGCCATGACAATTCCACCGCCCCCTTGAACCGGCGCCGCCCTGCCGCCTCGGGGCCGCCAGGAACAGCGACCGGCCTAACCACCCCCTCCGGCCTGGGTCTAGACAAGAACAGGAGCAGTTCCCTGTATAGGAGAAGATGCATGAAAGCCGCCTTTGGTCGGAAGATATTGCCGGTTTTGATGTTCTGCTGGCCGCTGATCGCGCTGGCCGGATGCGATGACGACCGCCGAGGCTACGACTGGAGCGTCAGTGGCATTCTGGCGATCGTCTATGCCGTCGGCGACGTGGTGTTGGCCATTGTCCGCGCGGCAACGTGATCGCGGCAGGCCCGCCACCGATACTCGTCCTCAGCCTGTGGCTGCTTTCTGCCTCCGGCCCGAGGTTCACGACTCATCGGGTAGGGCATCCGCCAGGTACTCGACGACGTGCCGTGCGGCCGCGTCGGTATGATGCTCGATGTGCTGCCGGCAACTGAAGCCTGAAACGGCGACGCCGGCCTCTCCGCGCCCACGAACCGCCGGAAAGAGCTTCTCCTCTCCGATCGCCCTGGCGATTTCGTAATGCTCTGCTTCGTGGCCGAACGAGCCGGCCATCCCGCAGCACCCGCTGTCGATCTCTGTCGCCCTGCCGCCGGTGAAGGCTCGCAGCACCGCCATCGCCGCCGACGTCCCGACCAAGGCCTTCTGATGGCAGTGGCCGTGATACAGCACGCCCGCGGCGGCCTCCTTGAACCGTAGGACGTTCGGCCGCTCTTCCAGGGCTGCGCCGATGAACGCCTCGATGGTCATCGCCGCCTTGGCGACGCTGCGGGCAGGCCCGGAACGAACAAGCTCTGGGTACTCGTCCACCAGCGTCAACAGGCAGCTCGGCTCCGTGCCGACGATGGGAACGCCCTGCCCGGCATACGGCCCCAGCACGGCGATGTTCGCCTCCGCCAAGCGCTTCGCCTTCCACAATAGCCCCTTGCTGATCGCCGGCCGTCCGCAGCACTTCGTCGGCGGAACGACGACGCGATACCCCAGAGCCTCCAACACCTTCACCGCCGCAACGCCCACCTGCGGCGTGTAGTAGTTCGTCCAGGTGTCAACGAAGTAGACAACCGAACGCTCACCGTTATTCGCCGAGTGCCGCTGACTGCGTCCGATGAACCAATCTCGGAACGTCGTCCTTGCAAAAGCCGGCGGCGGCACGCGGCGATCTAGTCCGTACACCCACTCCATCAACGTCCGAACCGGCCGCGACCGCATCAACCAATTGCTCAATGGCGCGAACCGACTCCCCCATACCGCCAACTCCGGCAAATCGGCGATCAACTTACTCCGCCGAGGCACGCCCTCGACCTGCTGCCGCCGGGCCAGCCACTCCGCCTTCAATCTGGCCATGTCCACGCCCGTCGGGCACTCCGTCTTGCACGCCTTGCAGCTCAAGCACAGGTCCATCACTTCGGCGATGGCGGCGTCGTCCAGACCCTTGAGCAGCCCCCCGCCCGTCATCGCGATCCGCAAGGCGTTCGCCCGCCCGCGCGTGCTGTCCTTCTCCTCGCCCGTCGCTCGATACGAGGGACACATCGTCCCTGCCAGCCGCTGCCGGCACTCTCCGACCCCGCTGCACATCTCCGCCAGCCCGAGCATGCCGCCATACGCCGAGAAGTCGAGAAAGGTGCCCTCCACGCCGACAGCGCTATGATCCACGGAGCCGGTCTCTGTGAGGCGGGCGCGAAGCTCGCCGCCCGCCCCCTTCTCGTAGCGTCGCCCCCCCGTGGGCGACGTGGAACACGGGTCATCGCCGGTTCCCTTTTCACGTCGGCCACCCTTGAGATCGCTTTGCGACGTAAAGGGCAAGCGGGGGGCCGCCGCTACAGGCGCGCCGCCATACCGCAGGTTCTCCGTCATCGCCAACGGCGAAACAATCTTCCCGGGGTTCAGGATGTTCCCGGGGTCGAAGGCCTGCTTGATCTTCCCGAACGCAGCCACGATCCGCGGGCCGTACATCTTCGCCAACCATGACGAGCGGACGATCCCGTCGCCGTGCTCGCCGGTCATCGTCCCGCCGAATTCAAGTGTCAAGGAGCTGACACGATCCGCGATCCGCACCATGCGATCAACATCGTCTCGCCTCTTCAGATTCAACACCGGCCGGATGTGCAAGCACCCGACGCTCGCGTGCGCGTAATACCCCGCCTCGTAAACACCCTCCTCGGCCAGGACCGCCCGCAGCCTGGCGATGTAATCCCGCAGCCGTGACGGGTCCACCGCGCAGTCCTCGATGAACGCCTGCGGCTGCCGGTCGCCCGGTTTCGACTGGGCCAAGCCCAGGCCCGCCTTGCGAACCGCCCACACGTCCGCCTGTCGCGGAGCATCGAGCAGCACCGCCCAGGCGTACCCCATCCGCCGGCCCTTCAAGTCCGCCACGATCCCCGCCAACCGCTCGGCCAGCCGATCCTCGCGATCCTCGTACACCTCGACCGCCAGCATCGCCGCCGGATCGCCGTTGATGAACGAACGCCGCTTGGACATCCCTGGGCTGATCTTCGCCGCATCCAAGATCGGCCGGTCGATCAACTCAACCGCCGCCGGCTTGTGCTCCAGGCAAACCGGCGTCGCCTCCAGGGCCTCCAGCAGATCGCCGAACTGGATGACGGCCAAACCCTTGCACTCCGGCAGCGGCACCAGATTCAACGTCGCCCCGACGATCACGCAGAGCGTGCCCTCGCTCCCGCACAAGAGCGCCTCCGTGTTTACCCGGCCGTCTTGAATCCGCAGTCGGTCGAGGCCGTACCCGCCGTTGGACCGCAGCACCTTCGGAAACCGAGCCGCGATTTCATCCCCGTATTCCTTGACGACCTGCTTCACAACTTCACTGCAATCGTGCGCCAAGAAACTGTCTCGCGACCGCCCGTTCGCGGCGCCGCTCGGACTGAAGTCCGGGGCTCTTCGGCGTCTTGAGACAGCTTCCAGATCGCGGGTGCGGCCTCCGCAATCCCCAATCCTCATTCCGCAATCCGCAATCCCCTCGCCCCAGTTGCACGCCGACCCGTCTGACAGGACCGTCTCGAGTCCCAAGACATGGTCCACCGTTCGGCCATAAATGATCGAACGTGCCCCGCAGGAGTTGTTGGCGATCATGCCGCCGATGGTGGCCCGGTTGCCGGTGGCCACGTCAGGGGCGAATTGCAGCCCGTGCGGCTTCAGGAGAGCGTTCAATTCGTCGAGCACGACGCCGGGCTGCACACGGGCGGCTCGCCGCTCGACGTCGATGCCCAGAACCCGGTTCAAATGCCGCGAACAATCCAGGATGACGCCGCGATTGACCGCCCCACCGGTCAGCCCGGTGCCTGCGCCCCGCGCAGTGATCGGCACGCCGTGCTTCGCGCACGCCTGAACCGCGGCCGCGACATCTTCCGCGCTCCGCGGGAGAACGACGGCGTCGGGCACGATCTGATAGATGCTCGCGTCGGTGGCGTACAGCGACCGATGCAGCCGATCGCTCAGCACCTCGCCCTCGACCCGCCGCTCCAACTCCCTGACGACCGCGGCGGCCTTCGCATCCGAGCCCGGAGCGCAAGCGACGGGTCCCTCGCCCGCCTCCGCTTGAGCCGGTCGCTTGCGCTCGCGGCTCGGATTGTCTGGCGATCTTCCCACTTGCATCCCCAATTCAAGTACTCCCTAGCCCCAACCCGTAGCGTCGGCCCCCTGTGGCGGACTCGCCCCCGTAGCGTCGGCCCCCCGTGGCCGACGGGAACACCGTGTGCGTCCCCTCTCGCGACAACCTCCCGTAGCGTCGGCCCCCCGTGACCGACGGGAACACCGAGTACATTCACCTGCGGCCTAGCTCATTCCGCAATCCCCAATCCGCAATTCCGCTACGCCAAGCACTCCCTCGCCCAACTCTCCAGGAACAACAGCGCCCACAGATGCGTGCCGAAATCAATCCAAGGCCGCCGCTGCATGTGGAACATCCACCGCAACCCCGCGGGCCTCAGCACGCCCCCAGCCACCAGCTTGCCGTCCAGCAGGAGCTTCTCCGTCCGATCCAGCAAATCCCGCTTGAACCACCGCCGAATCGGAACGCGAAAACCCAGCTTCGGTCGATACAACAACTCAAGCGGCACGTATCTCTCCGCCAGTTTCTTCAGCAGATACTTGCGCACCCCGCCGCGCAGCCTCAAGTCCGCCGACAACGTCCCGCTGAACTCCGTGATGTTATGGTCCAACAGCGGCACGCGACACTCCAGCGAACAGGCCATGCTCGTTCGGTCTACCTTGGTCAGGATGTCCCCCGGCAGGTACATCCGCAGATCGACGTACTGGGCGACATCCAGCGGCCCATGACAGCACCCCGCGCCCTCCTGTCGATACTGCTCGAACAAGTCGCGGTCGCCCTCCGCCCCCGCGAACCGCTCGCACAACAGCCGCCGAACCATCGCCGGCGAGCACATCACCTGATGCTCCTCATGCCGTTCGAGCGGAGACAGCGCGGCCGTCCTCGACCGCTTCAGGAACTTCGCCTCCTCCGAAAACAGCCCCCGGCAAACTGCTGTTGCCGCCCGCTCGACCAGTCCCGTCCGGAGCCTCTCTCCTCCAATCCCCTCAAGAAGCTCCTCGTAACGCCCGTACCCCGCGAACGTCTCGTCGCCGCCGTCCCCCGTCAGCACCACCTTCACGTGCCGGCTTGCCACCTGGCAGACTCGATAACTCGCCAGCGCCGACGAATCCGCGAACGGCTCGTCGAACTGCCGCACCAACGCAGCCACCGCCTCCATCGGGTCCAGCCGCGCCTGCTCCTCGTAGTGCTCCGTGCCGTACTTCTCCGCGAGCTTCCTCGCGAAAGGGCACTGATCGAACCCCGCCTCCTCGAACCCCACCGTGAACGTCTTCACCCGCCGCCCCGAGACGATGGACGTCAGCGCCACAACAAGAGAAGAATCCACGCCCCCGCTTAAGAGCGCCCCCACCTCCACGTCCGACTCCAGGTGGCTCTTCACCGCCGCCCGCAGCTTCTCATCCAACTGCGCCAGCGCCTCCCCCTCATCAGCCAGCTTCTCCTTCGCGAACTCCAGCCGCCAGAACGGGCGTATCTGAACCTCCAACGCCTCGTCTCGCCCCCGCCGCGTCGCCGTCAAAACATGCCCCGGCGGCAGCTTGAACACGTCTTCATAGATCGTCAGCGGGTCCGGGATGTACTTCCATCGCAGGTACTGCCGCAGCCCTTCCGCGCTGATCTCCGCCCGCCGGTTCAGCACCGCCAGAATCGCCTTGATCTCCGACGCGAACAGCAGCGTCCGCCGCCGATCGTCAAACGCGTAGTACAACGGCTTGATGCCGTTGCGATCCCGAACCAGCGTCAATCGCCCGCCCGGCTCGTCCAGCAAGGCGATGGCGAACATCCCATCGAGCCGCCTCGCGAACCCGCCGGCATCCTCTTGATACAGATGCAGTGCGACCTCGCCGTCCGAATGCGTGCGAAAGACGTGCCCCCGCTCGATCAGTTCCTCGCGCAGCAACCGGTAGTTGTAGATCTCCCCGTTCTCGCAGAGCCGCAGGCCGCCGGTCTCGTCGGCAATCGGTTGATGCCCTCCCGCCAAATCGATGATGCTCAGTCTGCTGTGCCCGAGGAACCCGCTCGCGTCCGCGGAGACGTAGACGCCCCTATCGTCAGGCCCCCGATGAGCCAGACAGGCGACGGCGCGATCCAAGCGATCCGAGGCGGCCCGCCACTTGCCCGCCTCAACCGACAATCCGCCGACTATCCCGCACATCTACAACCTCGGGCAATCGGTCGCGCTGATCCTGCCCTCTCCGTTGCGAGAGACCACCACGCCAAAGCCGAGGGCGGATCATACAGCCGACCGCCTCCAATCAGAACCCACGACGCAAGTCGTGGGCCGTCACGGATGTCGACGCCGTCCGCTGCTCCGGCCCCGCCTTCTCAGGCGGGGTTCTGATGCGAGCGCCGCAATCCCTGGCGAACTCGCAGCCCTTGCCCTATCGTGCTCGACACGAGCAACCGTGTACTCGCCGAGGCCCGCACGATGGGTGACAAACCCTGCCCAGTCCTCCCGATTCCCAAGAAGATGGACCTCCAACCCGGTGCCGCCCCTTGGCCCAGGCGGATCGGCGTCACCGCTCGCGGCTCGCTCGCCGCCTCGTTAGCCGATCGATTCCGCGGTGTACTCTCAGGCCCCGGCGAGCACCCAATGCAGCTCTGTCTCGTCGAAGCGGAAGCCAAACCCGCCGGATACAGGCTCGATCTCACCGCCGGCATCATCACCGTCTCCGCCGCCGACGCCCCAGGGTTCGGCCATGCCTTCCAAACGCTTCGGCAACTCGCCTCCGAGCCGCTCATGCCCATCGGCGTCATCACCGATTGGCCCGACCTACGGCTCCGCGGCTTCCACTTGAACCACGAAAGCTACCGTCGCATGAATGCGAATCAGGCGACGGCGTTCATCGAAACCGCCGCGAGGCTCAAGCTGAACACGGTCCTGGTCGAGTACGGCCCCCGCTTCCCCTTCGAAGGCTGCCCCTGGCTGCGTGACGACCTGGCCCTGACCCACGACGAGATCGAACAGCTCAACGTTTCCGCCCGCGAACACGGCGTCGAACTCATCCCGTTGCAGCAGAGCCTCGCCCACCTGGAGTACGCCCTGCGTCACGAGCCGCTGAAAGAGCTGCGAGAGAACCCCGACAGACCGAATTTGATGTGCCCCTGCCATCCCGGCAGCCTGGAGCTGTTCAAGAAGCTCGCCGCCGAGGTCCTCGCCCGCCATCGCCAGGCGACGTACTTCCATCTCGGCGGCGACGAAGCCCGCAAGATCGGTCGTTGCGACCGCTGCCGCGCCGCCCTTCGCGACGGCGCGATCGGCGACCTCTACGGCCGCTACATCGGCGAGGCCGCCCGCTGGCTGCTCGACCACGGCGTCCGCCCCATCGTCTGGGACGACACGCTTTGCGCATATCCCGACGCATTCAAACACTTGCCGAAGGAACTGATCATCGACTACTGGGATTACATCGCCGTCGCCGATCCTACGCCGATCCTGATCCCGCGAATGGCCCACCTCGAAGGCGCCCCGCGAGTCGCCCATGATTGGTGGTGGACGCTGCCGACGCGATGCGGCCGCCTGTCATCCGTCCAGGCCCGCGTGATGCGAAGCTACTCCCGCGCCTGCCGCCTGAAGAGTGCCCTCGGTCGCCGCTACTTGCAGGAGTACGGTCCCTATCTGGGCGACGCTTTCCCCCACTGGATTCGAGCCCTGCCCTATATCGAGTACTACCAGGATCGCGGGCACGACGTTATCACCAGTCCGACCGGCATGGGCAACGGCGATACCGCCGACGGCATCCCCAATTTCGAGCGATTCGACCACAACATCCAGACGCACGCCCGCCGCTGCAAAGCGAACACCAAGGCCTTGGGGATGATCACCACGGCCTGGTACAACGTGCCGCCCGAGCTGCTCTATCAGCCGCTGACCCGCACGGCGCAGTGCGCTTGGTGAGTGGTTTCGGCGGTAAACAACAAACCATTACTGGGCAAGCGCGGAGTCCGCGCAGCAAGCGGGGCGTGTCACCTTGACACGCCCCGCGAATTACCTCGCCGCGAATCAACAATCCCTATTCTTCCCAGGTGTGGATGAAGAACACGGAGATCGAAAGTTCATGCACGCCCGTCGGGCCGATCGGAGGATTGTCCACCGCCCCAGGATGGTTGATGACGCCCGCGGTGTGCAGCTTGGCCTCGGCGTATCCCGAGCCCGGCGCCGGGATCACATTGCCGGGATGCGCCAGCGGGCTCTCCCCCGGATGGGCTGATGGATCCAATACCACCAGATTCGAGAAGGCTGCCGCCCGCATCACGAACACGAATCCGCCGCGCCCCGGCGTGGGCACGCCGGCCTCGTTGAAGTTGGAGTAATCGAGCAAGGCATACGGCTGCGTGGGGGTGTCCGGGGCCCACCACGGGCACACATGGCATGTCGGGGGAGGGGTGGTGAGCTGGCTGGGGTTCTCGCTAAACATGTCAAACATGTCGCCGCGCACTTGAACCGATCTAAACATACCGTCGTCGAAGGGATTGGGCGTGTCGGTCAAGGCCGGCGGCCCGCCGGTGAGGCTGCCCATGATCGCATAGAACCGGCCGCTCTGATAAGCGTTGTCTCGCATGAAGGCCACCCAGCCCAGCGGGCCGAGGGCGTTCATCCACGCTGTCGTATCCACTTCCGGTATTGCCGGCAGGCCCGCGAAGTTCAGCCCTTGAATCAAGATCGCGATATCCCCGCCGGCAAGATTGACCAGGCTGCGGTTGGCCACCACGGCGTCATTCGAGGGATAGTCCGCCTCGTGGATCATGTAATGCGGTAGCATGCCGCCGGCCACGTGGTTGGCCTCGAACGGGTTCACCGCCCTGAAATTGAACTCCACTTGCGAAAAGTGAGGATCGCCAGGCGGGAAGCCGACGCGAACCGACAGCACGTATTCCGTATCGCCCTTCGTAGAGAGCCAGTCGTATTCGCTCTGGAGGAAATTCGACGTAACCACAATCGGGAAGCCCGGCAGATTGTGCAGCCGAGAAGGCCACTTCGCGTGGGCCAGGACGGGATCGCCAAGGGGGTAGCACCGGTGCTGACCCGGACCGCCGTCAAACTGAAGCAAGTCGACAAGGAACGCCGACCCCGGCGTGATCATCCGAGCGGCATTCTTGCGGCCGTCGGACACGCCGGCCACTTTACTGGTGACGGCATCAGCCTGCGGCGAAGCGCCGGTGACCGCCAGTTGCTCGAGGTTGGCAAAGTTGCCGGCTCGATCGCATCCACTCAAAGCCAGCAAGCCAACCAGGCACGCACCGATACCCGCGATTTCTCTCATTCGCTGAAACATGGTTCATCTCCCTTCGCGAGCAGACCCACTGGATCCGCCCGCAAATTTGTCCCCCAGGAGGGAGTCCCTCCGATGACTCTCCGGACCAGAATCCTTTATACACAGAATGTTACGTGAATGTCAACGCTTTTGCGCCGGCAGCTCCCGGCTGGCGAGGCACAAACCGAGGCCGCCCTCGGGCGGGAACGGGAAAGATTAGCCGCACGATCCACCCTGCGGACAGCCTAGTCTCATAACCAGTTCTAACATCGGCAACGGCTGACAATTACGGAGATGTCTGGCTCCGGTTCAACACCAGTTTGGCGATGTCAAAGGCGGCATTGGGCCGCCCCAAACGCTTGGCGTTCGACTTGAGTTCAGCGAGTCGCTGGGCGTCGCCCAGGAGCTCGGTCAGTTTGTGATTCATAGTGGCGACATTGTTGATCTTGATCGCGGCGCCGTTCTCCAGGAGGAAATCGCTGTTGCGGCTCTCCTGGCCCGGCACGGGATTGACGATCGCCATCGCCGCCCCGCGGGCCAGTGTCTCGGAGGTTGTCAACCCACCGGGCTTGGAGACGACCACGTCCGCGAGCAGCATCAATTCGTCGATTTGATCGGTGAAGCCGAGCACTTTCGCCCGGTGACGCCCCGGCACTTCGATGGTTTCGAGTTGCTGCCGAAGCGTCTCATTCCGCCCGGCCACGACGACCACTTCAAGCGGAATCTCCACCGCGAGAACGGCTCGGTAAAGCTGCTCCACCGGCCCGACGCCGAATCCCCCCGCAAGCTGCAGAATGATGGGGCGATCCCCGACCACACCTTGCCGCTGCAGGCAGGCGTTGCGGTCCTTGCCCTCACTGAAGACCGGGTGGATGGGAATGCCCGTCACCGTCACGTCACCGGCCGGAACGCCCCAATGCCGCAGGTACAGCGCTCCTTCTGACGTGGCGGTGAAAAAGTGCTCGCACGGTTGATTCACCCACAGGCGGTGAGTTTCGAAATCGGTCGTCACCGTGAAGTGCGGCGTGGACAGCCTTCCGTCTCGCCGAAGCGAGGCGATGATCTCCGCCGGGAGGAAATGCGTGCTGACTACCACAT
>CAYYBO010000091.1:0-12806 GCA_964470125.1 uncultured Planctomycetaceae bacterium
AGCCCGTTCCTAACCAACTGCACGATCAGCGGGAACACCACCACTTCCACAGGCGGCGGCGTGTACTGCTCCAGTTCCAGCCCGACGCTGACCAACTGCACCATCAACGGGAACACAGTTAGTGGTAGCACCGGCAAAGGCGGCGGCGCGTACTGCTCGTCCTCCAGCCCGACGTTGACCAACTGCATCCTCTGGGGCGACACGCCGCAGGAAATCTATGTTTCGACCGGCACGCCCGTCGTCAGCTACTCCGACATCCAAGGCGGCTGGACCGGCACCGGGAACCTAGACATTAATCCGCTGTTCGTCGACGCCGCCAACGGGGACTTCCACCTGGCCTCGAACTCGCCGTGCATCGACGCGGGCGATCCGGCGTCGGATTACAGCTTGGAGCCGGAGCCGGACGGGGGGCGGATCAACATGGGGGCCTACGGCAACACGCCGGAGGCGGAGAGCAAGGGGTGGTTGTACATCAAGGGATACAGCCTGGTCGAGAAGACCCGCGTGGGACGGACGCTGTGGGATTACCGCCTGAGCGTCCGCGTCGAGAACCGAAGCTCCACTGATGCCACAGCGGTGTCGCTTGAACTGCTGGGTATGCCGGGCAACGTGAGCATCATCGACGGGCAAGTCGATGTCGGCTCGGTGCCGGCGGGGGCGACGGTGACGAGCACGGACACGTTCACCATCCGCGTGGACCGGCAGACGCTGACCTCCGCTCTGGGCATAAGCTGGCGGGTGAGCTACGCAGTCGGCGGGGTGACGGAAGATCGGACCTTCGCCGGCTCGCTGGGCCGTGAAATCTTGGAGCCGTCGCATACCCCGGCAGTGCCGGAGCCGCTGCCACCGCAGGAGACGGCCGGCGGCCCGTCACGCCCCACAAACGCCGCGACCAAGCCGGGATGATTGACTTTCCCGGTCGAGAATCGGTAGGATGGAACGAGGGGGAAGGAGAGCCCAGTTGGGGAAGGAAACGGCGCATTCGAGAACTTGCGCGGCGCTGGCGGCTGCCGCGAGCTTCCTCGCCTCGGCGGCGCCATGTTTCGCGTCGCCGGCGGACATCGAGTATCTGCTCACGCACTTGACCGGCGACCGCTGGCAGTACACCTACACGGTGACAAACGAGTCTCTGGCCGTCGGCGTCGAAGAGATCACGCTGTGGTTCGCCTTCGACAAGTACGAGAACCTGGCGATCACGACGCCCGATCCGCCGTCAAGTCTGTGGGACGAGATACTCGTTCAGCCTGAGCCGCTGCTGCACTTCGACGGGTACTACGACGCCTTGACGCTGGGAAGCGGCATCCCGGTCGGCCAAAGCGTGGGCGGGTTCTCGGTGGCCTTCGACTGGTTGGGCGCCGGCGTGCCGGGCCCGCAGCCATTCGACATTGTTGATCCCGACACCTTCGCGACGCTCCACACCGGCACGACGACGCCGGAGCCCGCCGGGCTGCTCCTGCTCGCATCGCTGTTGCTTGTGCGGCGCCCTCCACGCTGAACACGTACTTCCCTCTGGTGGATCGCACATTTGCCCCTGCTGGCGTTGAAGCGGCGCTGAGTCAAAGTGGTTTACCGGCTGCGTGCGGCCGCGCGCCGAGTAGCGGCCGAGCTCCTGCTCGGCCGGGGCGGCGGAAGACGGCCGACCAGGCGGGAGGCCGCCAAGGGCGTATCCAGTCGTGAGGGGCCCTAGTTATCGCTTTGGAGCGTTGTCGGGCCTGGCGGCGTGGTCGGCGCGGCGGCCCGGCCAGTCTTCGCCCTGGAGGCTTGGCCGTAGGCCACTATGCCCGCCGCGACGGCCAGGGCGAGGTTAATCACGATGAGCACCGCGATCCAGCGGCGTTTGGGCTTCGGCGGCGGCGAGTGGATACGGGCCAGTATGCGCACTCGCTCGGCAGGGTCGAACGCCGCTCCGCATTCGGGGCAGCGATTCTGGGGCAGGCCCTGCAGGTCATAGCCGCAACGCTTGCAGGTAAACGCGCGGCGGTCCAGCAGCATGATCTTCTCGCAGAGGTAGAGGATCGCGACGAGGGCGGCGCCCAGCCCAGCGTACGACCAGAACCGGCCCCATCTGTAAAGCTGCAGGAACTCCATCGTGAACAGCAGTACGGCCACCCAGATTCCAGCCGCAAGCATTCTTCGAGCGAAGGAGATGCACAGAACTGACCCACAGGCTTTGCAGCGAAACGATCCCCAGGCCGTCACGCGAATTGAGCGGAGAAATGAAACCCGTTCGCGACAGTTGGGGCATTCGAGCGACATCGCCAGACTATGTTATGGCATTTCAGGATTGCGTGCAGCAGACGATGAAGGACCGTGACAGCCGAGTATACGGGAACAGTCGGTCTTTACGTCGGCCACCAGGGGCCGGCCCTGCAGGAGACGGCGGCCCCCGTGCTGAACGCGTGTGGTCCCATGCTGCGGGCATGCGCTCCTACCGCTCTGGGGATCACTGGCAACGAGCCGCCACACCGCAGCAATTGCGTGTCTCAGCCCGTTGCCTGGAACAGGTGTTCATGAACAGAGCCGCGACTGTGAGGGGGCAGTCGCCTTGTGATTCCGAGGGCCCGCCCAATCTCGGCGTGACCGCTCTATAACGGTCACGGCTAGGAACGGAGGCGAGGGCAACGGCTCGACCAAGCGATCTACCAATCTTTCCGCCTCGGTCCCCTCCCCATAAGCCCGGTTGACAGGCCTTGACCCGCCGGGTAGCGTGACCGGCTCGGGTGAGCGGAGTGGCTCCCCAAGAGGCTATGTGCGAGAGCTGTGGCGATGTCCGTCAAAGATTGGTCTGACAATATCATCCTTGTTGAGCTTCAGGACGATCCGCAGTTCTCTGACGACCTGAACGCGGTTCATGATCTTGTGGCCAAGCGGAACGGCTCACATGTCATTCTGGACTTGGCCGGCGTCACCTTTCTGAACTCTTCGAACATTGCCAAGCTTCTCCGCCTCCGCAAGCTCATGCACACCACCGCCCCCGGCAAGCTGCGACTTTGCGGGATCACCACCGGTGTCTGGGGCGTCTTTCTGGTTACGGGCTTGGACAAGATATTCGAGTTTTGCAACGACGTGGCCAGCGGCCTGGCAAGCGTGCAGATGGAATAGAGCCATTCACAACGGCCGCGGCGACGTTCACCGGCAGAGGACGCACCGCAGAAGGCCTGCCGCGGCTGCGGCGGACGGGGCTCGAGTCTGCTCAGTATTCCTCGATCACACGGTCATTGAGCGGCTGTACCGGTCGGACATTGCGGCCGATCACCGAGAGGAACTTCTCGATCTGCTCGGCCGAGACGCTGACGGACGTCTTCATGACGATCCATGTGACGCCCTCGCTGCAGGGCGGCGTGGTGAGCGAGCCCTGGTACGCATAAAAGTGGTTGTCGCTCGGCAGTAGGTCTGTCGCGTCCACCGAGACCGTGGCCTCCGAAGCCCCCGGGTTAAGGGGAATCACCTTCCAGAGATCGGCGATCAGTGGATGCTCCGGACCCTTGGTCATCAGTACGCCGATGACGGCAAGTCGTCCGGTCGCATCGCGATGGACCAGGTGGGCCTCCATGTCGAAAGGCCGACCCTTGATGGTGTGCTCGCTGGGGCTGTGGAAATGAAATTGGAGAAGCTCGTAGCTCCGACCGCCGAAGACGAGCGCGCCCCCTTTCTTGAAGTCGACCTGAATCGTGTGGCCGTTGTTGACCACGCAGATGTCGCCCCGGCCGTATCGCAGGCTCAATGAGCCTAATCGCGGGTTGGCCACTGCTCCGACGATATCAATCGGCGACTGATGCCTTCCAGTCCTGCACGCCGCGTAGGCCGGGTCCAAATCGCCCCAGTAGTCAGGCCCCTGCCCACCCTCGTATGTCCAATGGGCGCCCATCGGTGAATGGCTCCTTCGTCTAATACCGTTCGTGTGAGTCCATGCCTGCGTCCCCAAGTTGTCACTGCTTCGGAAAGCGGAGGAACGGCCCGGCCCTCTGGACGGTCTTCTCCCCGATTCCTTTGACCCGCACGAGGTCGGCGGGACGCCGGAAAACAACTCGATCCCCGCGTGCCGATGCCGAGCCGGTGGCAGGTCCATCCCGGAACTCGATGATCCGCTTGCCAAGAGCTTCTCCGATGCCTGGCAACTGGGCCAGTTCGAACCACTGGGCGGTATTAGGGTCGATGCCTCGCCGCACACAGGCAACGCGCTCCGCGTCTTGTTCCAGCGGCCAAGCGACCCGCGCCGGGTAGCGCATGCCCACAAGCCACACGCCTGCTCCGAGGAGTACCGTAATAACGGCCAGGGTCGTTCGGTCCCGCTCTTTGACGACAGCCGCCTCGGTCTGCTTTTTCCGGTCGTCGACGTCCATCGGCGAAAGCTGCGCCTCCGGGCCAAAGTGTATCACAAATATAGGCCATCTGCCGCCAAGCGTGCTGACGATCCGGAGGACCGCGTAATCAAAGCGGCAATGTCCGCCAACCAACCGCCGCTTTAGTAGTCTACATGAATGGACCGATGGGCTTGGCGAGCGCGGGCGTCAAAGGAGCCCCGGCTGCGTTGGCGAAAACGGCCGCCGATGGCTTAGAATGGCGACGCCAGAACCAGGCGAGAGCCCTGCAAGGGTAGGATGTAATGCAGCAGTTCACCGGCATCTCAAGCTGTCGAGTCTTGCGGCGCAGTTTGGAGGTCGCCCCCCTGGTGGGGCTTTCCTCACATCCGACGCGAGCCTTCGAAACAGCAGACGCCATCGGCACGCCCACCGGCGAGCACATTGCCTCGCCCGAACCTGCAGCCCCACTCTCCGCGGCCCTAGCCCGGCAGCCCGAGGCCTGGAACGCCGCGGAGCGGTACGTCAAGATCGGCATCGCTCTGGCCGCCGCCTTGCTGCTGGCCCTCGCTCTTGCCAGCGGCCGCGTGTGGTCTCCGCGATTTTTCCTGCCCGCCTCGCTTGCCGGCAAGTTGTTCTGGCTAAGCACCGCAGTCTACGGCGGCGTCATGCTCGGGGCGATGATCTGGCGGATCACCCTGTGGCTTCGATACCGGCCAATGCCGCCGGTCGGCGACGCGGAACTGCCGTCGGTCTCCGTCATCCTCCCGGCCTTCAATGAAGGGCCGCTCGTCCGTCAGGCAATCCTCTCCGTTGCGGGCAGCCGCTATCCCGTTGATCGCCTGGAGCTCATCGCGGTGGACGACGGCAGCACCGATGACACCTGGCTGCACATCCTCGCCGCCGCCCGAGAGGCCCAGGGCGGTGCACAAGTAACAACGCTCCGTCAGCCTCGCAACGCGGGCAAGCGGCAGGCGCTATACCTCGGCTTCGCCCGCGCCCGTGGCGATGTCATCGTTACCGTCGACTCCGACAGCATCCTGGAGCCGGACGCCTTGCGCAGCTTGGTCACGCCGCTGGTCCGCGAGCCGGGCATCGGCTGCGTCGCCGGCTGCGTGCAAGTACTCAACCCTCGCCAGAGCCTGATAACCCGCTTCTTGAAGTGTTACTTCAGCATCTCCTTCAAGTTTGTGCGGGCATATCAGAACGAATTTCGCGGCGTCTTCTGCACGCCGGGTGCGCTGAGCGCCTATCGGGCCGATGTGCTTCGCAGCTTGGCCGACGAGTGGCTGCACCAGCGATTTCTGGACAGACCCTGCACTACCGGAGAGGACCGGGCGATGACTAATCTCTTCCTCTGTCGGGGCTGGCTGACCTCCTATCAGGGCAGCGCAGGCGTGTGGAGCAAGATGCCGCACACCTATGTGGGCATGACGCGGATGTTCCTGCGTTGGGCGCGGAGCAACGTCCGCGAGACGATCTTCCTTTTCCGCTTCTTGTTCACGCGTTTTCGCGAGCGGCATCTGCACGCCTTCCGCGCCAACATGCTGCTGGTGCTGCCGTCGCTGGTCCTGCCGCCGCTGCTGGTGGCCAACAACATCGCCCTGATGGCCATGAACGACGGCTACATCCTGCACCGCGCCGCGGTGATTCTGGTGTTCGCGTCCATCCTCGCGGCCATCTACTACCGCAATGAGCGCGACAGCGACTGGGTCTGGCTGCTGGCCTACAAGTGCTTCTGGGTGGCCTGCCTGTCGTGGGTCCTGCCCTACGCCGCCTTGACGCTCCGCAACACCGGCTGGCTGACGCGCCAGCGGAAGGAAACGCCAGACCGATCAGTAATAATCCGTGGCGAAGCGGCCCCAAGGGCGGTGCGCGTAGCGCCGCGGACCCTCGAGCCCCGCGAACTGCTGGCGTTGGCCAGGGGATAGGAGGCCGCCGCCGCTTATCGGCGCGTGGCCACAAGCAGTTCTGCCGCGCCGCCGTAAAGGCCCTCCAGCCCGCCGCGATCGACCACCGTCAGCTTGTAGCCTTCTCGCTCAATTACCTCCTCAAGCGGCCTCGGATTACCGACAGCGGGCTGGTATGTCCTCAGGACCCAGAAGCGCGGACCGGCCCAACGCGCTGCCCTTGACGTCTGGCCCAGGAAATTCTCGCCCACCTTCGGCGCCACCCCGCCGGCGGTCGGCGCATACAAGACCGGCGGTTGCAGACTCGGCGCGTAGTACCGCACGCACGGGACGGCACAAAGTTCAACCAGCACGAACTCGCCTGGGGCGCGTTTTCTCTCCAGCGTGACCAGCACTTTTGGAAAGTCGTGGTAGAAGTGATAGCAGTGGTACATCGGCTCGCGAATCACGAGTGCGACCGGCAAGGCGCCCAGAAGAGCCGCACCCAGCAAGGCGGGCCTTCCTTGCCTGATTACTACCAGGCACGCCGCTCGTCCGAGGCGCGTCAGTCCCGCCGCGACCGCCACTATCATGGGCGGAGCCCAGAATTGCGTCATCCGCGGCACACCGAACGGATACACTGCAAGCAGCGCGGCCCCCAACATGGCGAGGTATGGTCCAATCAGCCACGCTGCAAGTTCGATCCGGCCGCGACGTGGCCACGTCCACAATCCGAGCAAGGCCAGAAGCCAAATTACGGAGGCCGTGGCGGCCAGCACGACTAACTCTGCTCCTCCAAAAATCGGGAGGAACCACTCCAACGGGAAGAACAGCCCCACGGCGGCCAGGGCTGCGTAGAGACACGCCCGAGCCCAGGAATGCGGATCCAAAGGTTGGATGTACCAATTGGCGGTGAATGCGGCAAGTGATGGATCGGCAGCCTGTTTTCCGGCCACGAGCAGCCACACGCCGGCAAGAGATGCCCCAAGGGTGAGCAGCCCCGTCGCTCCAGAGATGAAAGAATCGCGGCGAGATCCAGCCTGCGGCTGGAGGAAAAGCAGGAGGGGCAGGAGTGCGCCGAGAGGGAAAACAGTCCCATAGGCCAGCCAGGGACTGATTGCACAGAGCAGCACCATGCCAACAACCAAGATCCGGCGCGTCCCTGTAGCATGGCAACGGCGCAAACGGAACACCAACAGCGCCGCCAGCACTGAGACGAGGGCCTCGAAGCTGTAATGCTTGAGCTCCCTCGACCAGATCACCAGCATCAGGCTGGACGCGCACAAGCCGGTCGCCCCCATCGCCAATGTGCGAGGCGACCGAACTGTCCGCGCGACCGCGTAGATCAGCGGCAGCACGAGAACACCGCAGAATGCGGGCAGCAGACGATATGCCAATTCCGGGGGCGCCATAGCGTGGCCGATCAGCTTCGTGGCCACGGCAAACAGCGGCGGCAGCGGCACATCGGTCTGACAAAGAAGGTTAACAGAGGACGAATCGCGAACCGTCCGGGCAACCCAGGCTTCATCAGCCCAAAACGGTCGACCGCTGAGATTCCACACTCGAACAAAACCCCCCGAGGCGACGATGGCGATCAGCATCACCTTCACACTGCGATTGTCAAGACGCGGCATACCAGTGGTCTCGATGGCCGAACAGCACTCCTTTGGTGGGCCGTCTGCGGGCTTCGAGTGCCCCATGGCGCCACGAGGGGTCTCTGCCGTCGCCGATCCCAATCATGCCTGCAAGGAGCAGTAAAAGGAAGGGGGGCCGCCCTCGCCGGTCGCCAATTTCGCACGGAGCGTTACTCGGCGCGGGCCTTCGGCGAGAGATGAACCGGATAGGAATCAGTCGGTGATGCCTGGGTGGGCTCAACTGCCCCGAGGCCGCCCCGCCACGCCGGTAGGTATACCGATGCCAGCGCCCCCGCCAGCAAGCCGACATTCCGCAGGATCGTCCACCAGCCCACCTTGGAGCTGTTCTTGCCGGTGCAGCCGCAACTGATGTCCAGACCTTTGTAGAACGCAGCGTAGGCCACGGCGACGATAAAGACCAGCAACAGCGTCGAGACCATGATGGTCCCCGCGCGCCGCGTCCGGGGGATAACCAAGGCCACGGCCGCGCCGACTTCCCACCAGGGCATGAGGAGGGCCAGCAAGTTCTGAAAGGCCGTCGGCACCATCCGAAAGTTGCCGATATCAACTGCGAACTGGCGAGGGTCTGTGATCTTGCCGTATGCCGCGTAAATGAAGTACCCGGCCACGCAGATCGCACAAAGGTGGGCGACAAGGAGGACGCGGGAGTAGCGGCCGTTGAACGTCAAGACGCTTCCTCCCAGGTAATGCACTGCCGCAGCGGTTCGAAAGCCTCGATTTCCTCCCAGCCCTTCTCGTGAATAGCCACATTGGCGTAGCCAAAATCTCGCCGGAGGGCGTCAGCCACGTTGTGGCTGGCGTCGCAACTGGCGCCGCCGCAATAAACAATAATGAGCTGGTCCAGCGGCGCCACGCTTGCCACTTTCTCTATATTCGCGTAGATCGCGCTGGCCGGTACGTTGATGGCCCCTCGCAAGTGCGCGGAGGCGTATTCTGCCGGCTCGCGCGCGTCCACGAAGAACGCCGTTCCGTGAGCCAGGTGCTCCAGGATGGCAGGCGCCTGTATTGCCTCCGCGCCGTTGGCTGCTTGTGAGCCCTCCTGCACGATCTGCGGGGCTTCGACCTGTGCCGATTGCGTGGTTCGTGGCGGCGCCGGCGGATCAAGTGGCCGGCGAATCCAGTCCATCTTATGCACGGCAACATTGGCCGCAGCGGCGATCCCGCTGGTGATGAGCAACACGGTCAGCATGGTGATCAGATCGCGTCGCATAAGAGACTCACTGCCGGCGACCGAGCCTTGCTCAAGAACGACCCGCTCGTCTGAATTTGCCGCCGCCGTTGCGGCAACTCCACAGCCCGGGGGCCTCTTGGTTCGAATCCTTTCCTCGCGAGTGTACCTTCTTCAGGTCGCTCCAGAATTCCGCTCCCAAACGCTCAACAACCCTGGCGACTGGCATCGCATGGGGCGGCGGGCCTGTCTCAGACGCCGCCGCCCCAGGAGGGTGAGCGCCTCATGCGCCGGCCGCCGTTGCGTCCTGCATGGCAGCCTCTCGGAGCAAACAATCGCGAATGCCGCAGCGGCCGGCAGGCATCGGGGATATCGCCGACCCCTCTTCTGCCTCGGCCGCGGCCTTGAGCGTCATTGGGCAGGCTTGGCCGGTGGCTCAGCCTGCTCCGAAGACTCGGGTCGTGCGGAGATCTCCTTCTGGTCTACCGACGACACCTCGTCGGTCTTCGCCCGAGCGGGGATGGAGGTCCGTGAAACCTCCGCAGCCGGATCCAGTATCCGCACCTTGTCCAGCGGCTTGGCTTCTTCTTCCTTCTTCTGGTCGCCTGACTGAACTGTGGGAGCCTGACCAACCCGCTGAGGCATCACCTTCGCGGCCTGCGACGGCGCCTGCATTTGCAGGACTGGTACAGTGACCTCCGGCGTCTGTGGGTTGTTGGTCTTGAACGTAATTCTGTCGCCATGAGGGGAGACCTTGTAGCCTGCGGGCACCACGACGTTGATCCGGAATGTCGTGCCGGGCTGGGTCGCCTCCAGCGTCACTTGGATCTCCGGGCTGCTCACCTGCAGATCGCTAAGTTCCATCGGCGTCTTGGAGTTGTTTCGCACGTGAAGCTGGCGGGTCAGCGGCGCGCTCTGATCAGGCGGCAGGCTCAGAGTGGCCGGCATGACCTCGACCTCGGGAGCCACGAAGGCATTAACCGGGATCGTAAGCTTCGGCATCTCTTTGACGTTCGAGGTCAACTCGATCGTGCCGCGGGTGTTGCCCTGCTTCGGCGGTGAGGCGAATCTCACGGACAACTCGAACTTCCGGCCCGGCTCGACCACCGTCAGTTCAGGCAGGAAAATCGGGTTGGTGCTCCGCAAGTCGCTGAGCTCCGCCTCCTGCTCCATGTTGTTGACTATGGCCACCTTCTGGACCAGATTGGGATCCTCAGCGGCGTCCGCGGTCATCCGGCTGAAATTGACCGACATCGGTTTGATATCCAGCGGTAGCCACACTTCGCCCCTGATCACGAGTTGCAGGCTCGCCCCTTCGCCCGCCACGTTCGTCTGAATCGTGATCACCTTGCTTTGCACGCCGCCATGCCGGCCGGTCGTGAGTTTCACTGGAATCTTGCCGGACTCACCGGGCTGAACGATCCGGTCATACTGACCGGCGACGGTGCAGCCTCAGGAAGGCCTGGCGCTGATGATCTCCAGCGGCCCATTGCCGGTGTTTGTAAACCAGAAGTCGTGAAGAACCTCCTGCCCGGCGGGAATCCTTCCGAAGTCATAAGTCGGGGTATCGAACTTGATCCCCGGCATCTCTCCCGGTTTGAGCTGTACCGTCGGTTGCGGCACTGCCGCGCCTGGCTTGACGGGTGGGGCGGCAGGCGCAGCGCCCGGGGCGGGGGGACCCATCTCAGCCTTAGGTGCTGGCGGGCTTGCCGCAGGTTTCTGCTCGGTTGGAGGCGTTCTTTGCTGGTTTTGCGTCACGGCGGAGATGCTGGTGGCATCCTGCTGAGCTGTCGCGGGCGCTTGCAGGGCGGCAACAGTGAAGGCCGCCAGCGTCAGCATCGCGACCGCTGGCCCGATCAATCGTCGCTCGTTTCTCATAAATTCAATCTCCTCTGTGCTCTTCGCTTTGTCGGTGAGTGTTTGAGCTAGCCTTGTGCCGGGGCAGCACGACTGCCCACCTGGCGTCTATGTCGCGAGTATAGCAAGACACCATTAGCAACGGGTGTAACATGGCTGTAACGAAGGCGGCCGGCCCGCTGCCTGAACAGGACGCCAACCCGCCTGCCGGGGATCCCTGGGCAGATATCGGACTGTGCGAGGTTGACGATGGCCGACCTTCCTAGCCAGAATGTGCGATGCAGGGCCGTGGCAGCACCGACCCAGCACCGCGGCGCGAGTGGCGGAACTGGCAGACGCGCAGGATTTAGGTTCCTGTGGGGAAACCCGTGGGGGTTCGACTCCCCCCTCGCGCAAGTTGAGGCTCTCGAGTATCGGTTTTCAGTGAGCCGCTTTCTTCTCGCCCCTGCCGGTGACGCTTCCGGTGTCGCCGGCCCCGCGGATCACATCGACGACCCGTTGGCAGAACAGCGGCGCGACCTGCTTGCTGAACTTCTCGTTGGGGTGCGAGTCGCCTTGGGCGTAACCGGTCTTCAGGTACAAGCCGCCCTCAGTTTCCAGCTCACGAAAATCCCAGATGTAGATGTTGTCGCCGGGCTCATCCCACTTCTCGCGTACCCATTTGAAGAACGTCTCAGCCCGCTTGGCGGAGTCCTCGTCGGTCTCGCCCTTCACCAGGGCCGCGCCGGTCCAGAGGATGAACTTCGTCTTGGGGAACTCGCGGAGCTTCTTCTTGAGCGCCCCGTACTGAAGCTTGTAGTTCTCAATCCGCTTGTCCTCGCTGGCCACGTCCCCCTTGCCCGCGTCCTCTTCGATCGCCGAAACGGGGTAGCAGTGCTTGAAGACGATCACGTCGTACTTGGGCGTAAGCATCTCCAGCGTCGGCTCGCCCTTGTACGGCTTGCTGCCCGCGTGCTTGACCCAGATGTTCCAGTAGTCGTAGGGGTAGTTGTTCCAGCCGTAGGGATCGTCCTTGGGAAAGGCCTGCTCAATGATCTTGTATTCGGTCTTGCTGGTCTTGTTGTGCTTCTCAAACCATTCCTTGACGCCGCCGTTCCAGACGCACTCGCCGGTGCTGTGGTGAAGGAACAGAATCTTCGCCTTGGCGGGCGGCGTCTTCGTGTCCTCCTGCGCGGCCTCCTGTTTCGTCTGGCCGTTAGCCCCGGCAACGAACATCGCCCACGCAGCCGCGCAAGCGACCGTCAACCCAACCGTCGTCAGTCCTTGTTTCATTGAGCACATGGTGAGGCTCCTTTTGCTCGCAAGCCCGAGTTCAGAGGTCCCGGCATTATACCGCCGCAAGGGCCGGCCGAATACTCGCCTGGCTGAAGCGGGTTCAGCATGGCCCCGTACGCAGGCAGGCCGGGACCGTTCACCCGGTTCAGCCGCCTACGGCCGCCGCATAGGTGCCCCGCCGAGTAGTCCGCCGCCTGGACCTTCGGGTGGTCTGTGCAGATGTCATTGACCCACGGCGTGCATTTTGATCCTTCTGCCCTCAGCCGCTCATCGCCAGCCACAACATCGTCTTACCGTTGAACACGGCGTGCAGCAGGATCACCATCGTCAGTGACTGGGTCTTCGCGTAGCAGTACGCCAGTACAAGCCCGAAGAAGGCCAACGCCGGCACGGTGTAGCCCACATCCCAATGAAACAGCCCGAACGCCAAACCGCTGAAGATGATCGCCTTCCACTGCGACCGGCCCCAGCGGGCGAAGCCGGACTGGAGCAGCCCCCGAAAGAACATCTCCTCAACCAGCGGTGCCAGGATTACGGCACTCAGCATCAACAAAGCCTGCGTCCAACCGGGCTGGCCCTCGGCGCGGAAGGCGCGGAGCGCCTCATGCGCCGTCGGCTCGTACGTCGGGCTGAGCAACTTCAGCCCGGCCACCGTCAGCCA
>CAYYBO010000092.1:0-12800 GCA_964470125.1 uncultured Planctomycetaceae bacterium
GACAGGAGAGACAGATCAATCGTCCTTCCGGGCACAGCCTTGTGCCCAGCGCAGCGTCGGCCGCCGCTTGTTCCGGGTTTGTCTTCGGGCTCAAGGGATGCTCCGCCGCGCCCTCGCGGAAGAGGCCCGGCCGCAATTCCTCGTGGCAAGTGCGGCACAATTGGCTGTTCTCGGCGCCCATGACCAAGAGGTGATCGTAGGATGCGCCGTGAGGGGTGTGGCAGACACGGCAAGTGAGTTCACGAGGGTTCGGCCCGGTTCGTCCGCCGGCATCAAGGATCGCTTGCGGCACCGGCCAGGGCATGCCGCCAACCGGGTGGGTGCCCAGCTCGGGCCCTCTCGTTTTGCCCGGATGACACATGACGCACAACTCACCCGCGTGTCCCCCGACCCGAAGGAAGACCGCGGTCTTGAGGTCTCCACTCAACATGCCGGATGCGTGGGCGGTATGGCACGTTCGGCAGACGATCCGACCATCAACAGTCGGGAGGGCGGCGGGGACGGTTATTTCCGGCGGCGGCACAATGTCGGTGGCGTGGCCGTGCTCCTGCCATACACGGCGGCGCGAGTCCACCACGGCGCCGTTGTGGCAGGAGAGGCAGGCGTCGGCCCGGCTGACCGCCGGGTGCTCAGGAGAAGACGGAGGCGGGCCGAGGAGTCTCGTCTGTTCCCCGCGGTGAAGGGGCTCCAACCACTCTAAGTGACATATCGTGCAGGCGCGGCCCTGCTGGCCGCCGATCTGCGCCGTGGCCCGCGAGGCAACGGTCGGCCTCGGGGCGTTTGGGTTCACCGTGATGCTGAACTTCCGGACGCGATCGGCAAGGAGTTCGACGACATAGAGATGACCGTCTGAATCAAACGCCAAATCCATCGGCATCTCGAAGCCAAGCAAGTCTCCGCTCTCATCACGGAGAACATCGCGAAAGGCTCCGAGCGGCGAGAATACCTGGATGACGCCGAGGACGGCGTCTGCAATCCAAACGTTGCCCTCGGGATCCGCCGCGACGGCGGAGGGCCGATACAACTGCCCCAAGTCCGCGCCGTAGCTGCCGATGCTCCCGGCGGCCCGCCCCTCGACCGTCAATACCTGCACACGAGCGTTGATTACGTCGACGACGAGGACATCGCCGTCCCGGCCGGTCGCCAGGCGGAAGGGAAACTGGAACTGCCGAAGGGATTCGCCCTCCTCCCCGACGATCTGCTCCGCGCCGTTCTCGATGTCGAGCAGGACAAGGCGGTGATTGTCGTTGTCCACGACCCAGGCCCGTCGGCCGTCGGAAGTCGGCAACGCATCGGTCACATCCGGAGCGTGGCGCGCGAGGCCGCGCCTTATTTGCAGGACGCCGCCAAGGGCGCCATCCAAGTTGCGAATGAGCACGCACTGGTGGCCCGTGTCAGATACGAACAGCCGTCCGGCGGCGTCGAGGCGCACGCTGAGCGGCCTTGAGAGCGTCTCGACCCCGATTTGTCGAATCTCTCCGGCAATGGCCCCCTGTGCGTCGAATTGGAGAAGCCGGTCATTCACTCCGTCGGCGACAAAGATCTCTCCGGTTCGAGCCACGGCGATGCCGGTCGGCATCCGCAGGGGCGGCTCACCGCGATATGTAAACTCCGCAAGAGGGCGTGCGACGTATGGCGTCTCGGCGAGTCCGGCCTCGACCCAGCACGGGATCAACAGCGGGCAGAGAACCGCGGTGAGCAGTGCGGCGTGCTTCGATTGCAGGGACATCGCGATTGGCCTTGTGGACCGAACAACATTGCCGAGCGATCAGCAGCAGTTCATAATACTTGTCCCTGCCGGCGAACGCCAGCGATCCAACCCGGTTGATGGTCGGCGCGTCGTCGGGTCAGACAGGGCCGGGACTCTCTGGATCGAATCAAGTCGGTGGTCGAGCGGCGGCCTTGCTCACGATCGGCCGGGACGACGGGGAGAGATCATGTCCACACATTCGGAAGAGAACACGACTCCCAGCAGCGGCGCGGGTGATCCCTGCGCTGCCGGCGCCCTGCCGAGTTCTGCCAAGCGGCGAAGGTGGACGCGCCTCAAAAAGCTCGCCGCCGTTATGGGAGCCCTGGCAATCCTCGGAGCCAGCGGAATGGTGGGGGCCGAATACTACACCGCCCGCCCGCAGTTCTGCGGCACATGCCACGTCATGGATGTCTACTACCGCTCCTGGAACAGCGATGCGCACAGCTACAAGCACAGCGCCCGATGTGTCGATTGCCACTACGCGCCCGGGGAACAGCACACCCTTAAGGCCAAGTTCAAGGGGCTGTCGCAAGTCGCGAGCTACTTCAGCGGCCGCTATGGCGCCGCCCGGCCGCGCGCCCATGTGAGCGACGCCAGTTGTCTGACCGCCCCCTGCCACGGGGACGGAAAGTACCTGTCCGAGAGCCTCCTGATCGGCGAGCCCCGGCCGGAGAAGCGTTTCGTCGCCGGGCGGGAGACGGAAGTTCAGCGCAATCCGACCGTCCGCTTTGTGCACGACAAGCACCTGCAAGCCGTGGACAAGCTGGCGGAGAACGAGGGACAGTTGAGCGCGGTGGTCCAGCGTTTGAAGGCCACGGCCCCTGAGTCGTTCGACAGCATCCTTGCTGCCGCCCAGTCCACACCATCCCGCGCGGAGCGCGAGAAGAACCTTCGAAACCTGTTGGCGACACCGCACCTTGAGGGCCTGCTCCCCGACGCGATGGAGTTGATGCGGCTGCAGCACCTGCGGACGCGTCTGCTGCAATTGAACGGCCTGACCTGCGCCGCCTGCCACGGCTATGACGAGACCGGCGTCCGCCACTTGCAGCCGGCCGATCTGCAAACATGCTTCACCTGTCACTTCAACGGGCAGGCGTTCAACCGCGACACGGGCGAGTGCCTGAAGTGCCACGAACCGCCTGTCCGGCAGATTCTGGTCCACCAGCAGTTCGTCAATCTCGATTTTCATCAGTCGGGGACCGACGGGGCTCCCTCGCCCCAGCCGGTGCTCATGGATCACCGCGACATCGTCGACCGCCAAATCGATTGCGCCAGTTGCCATTTCGACGTCATCCAGGGCGAGGCCGGGGTGACCGCTCGGGACTGCGCTCATTGTCACGACCAGCAGAAGTACCTTGATGATTTCGAGGGCCGCACGACCGAGACGGTTGCCGAGTATCATCGCCAGCACGTCGCCGCCCAGCGAGCTCGATGCATGGATTGCCATCGCGCCATCCAGCATCGCTTGATCGACCCGATCCACGTCGCCGACAGCGCTGAGTACCTGCGGCCCGTGCTCAATGAGTGCCAACACTGCCACCCCGGCCATCATAGCCAGCAGGTGGAGCTGTTGATGGGCGTCGGTGGGCAGGGGGTTCACGGGGCCATGCCCAACGCAATGTTCGGCTCGCGGATCAACTGCCGGGCCTGCCATGTGAAATCGGCGACCGACATGAAGGGAGACGAGCTGCTCAAAGCGACGGAGGCGACGTGCATAGCCTGCCATGGGGCGGACTACGAGCGATTGTTCCAGCAATGGCGTGACGAGATCGACACTTATGTGAAAGAGGCGGAGAAGGCCCAAGCGAACGTCGAGAAGTTGTTGGGCGAATGGCAGGCCCGCGGAGCGGCGATTCCGGCGGCGGTCGCGGCGGCGTTCGAGGAAGCCAGTACGAACGTCAAACTGGTTCGGGCAGGCAACGGCCTCCACAACAAGACGTACGCCCTGGCGCTGCTGGACGTGGCGGTGCGCAAGTTCGATGAGGCGGCAGGCGCGTTGATGCCCCGACAGTAGTCAAGGCGCTGCAAGCCAAGGCCAGCGGAGTCACTGCGCCGGCCGCGAGGGGCTCTCGCTCATCGAGTGCACGGCCGGCACGTCGTCATCCGTACCGTAGATGCCATCCTTCCCGGCACCTAGGAGCATGAACCTGTCCTCGTCCGCAGTCTGAGAGGTGGCGGGCGGTATCTTCGTTGGGTCTTGGGAGTATTCGGCCGCACGAACGCGTCTGATGAACTCGGCGAAGCTCACCTCATGTGGCGCATCCGCCCGGCTCGTCGGCGCACTGAAGAAACCGGGCAGATTCATCGGTTCGCCGTCGGAGATGTGCTCGATCATCTGGAAGATCGGCGGGCCGGTGAGCATCTCCTGCCGAGTCGGTGGATAGCCCGCGCGTTCGAACGCGATCAGGGAATCCTGCGCCCGATGACAGTCGGTACACTGCAGGGCCTGCTCCCGTTTGAGGGGATGCACTTGGGCCAGGAGCGCGTCGCGATCGGCTTCGGCCAGAGACGCCTCTCGTTGAAGGTATTCCTGGACGACACCGGCAGTGCCCGGATGCGCCAAAACCGGCCGTCCGGAGACGGCGTCGCGCAGGGCGAGCTTCGCCCCATACTCGCCTCGGAAGTGCCGCGGCAGGGCGCTCCGCACGGCGTCGATCAGATGTTGAAACGGCTCGCTGCCCGGTCGGACTGCGGCGACATGTCGGGCCAGCGTCTTTAATGCAGTCGAACCGTCAGACTGGCGAGCGGCTTCGGTGAGAAGATCGACGAGTCGGGCCTGATCGTCGGCAGTCGGCCGCTCCAACCGGGATCGCCCCTCGGCGGAAGTAACGAAATCATATGCTTTCAGGATCGCCGGTTCGCCGCAAGGCCGGCCGCGGTCCAGATCGTACCAGGTGAGGGCTAACGGCGTGGCGTCGTTCTTGAGATGACAGACTCCGCAGTGGAGGCTGGTGGCGTGCATGTTCAGGAACGCACGAACTTCCTTTCGCTTGGAGTGCGGCAACGGGGCGTGGCAGCCGCTTCGCGTGCAGTCGTTGAATCGGTCCGGCCGCATCCAGCCCTCGACGCGGTGATAGTGCGCCGGCGCCACTCGGGGGTTTTCCTCGGCCCGTAGCCCGGGCCAGTGAGTCGCCCGTTGTTGCAGGACGGTGCGATCAAACCGCGTGGGGATTCCAACGATCTGCGCCGGCGTCTGTGATGGAAACATCAGCGTGACGACCAGATAGCGCAGGGCGAGGTAGCTGAGCCAGGCCGTCACGACGATGACCGCGACCGCATAGGCGCGAGGAATCACAGCCATCGACAGCCGTGGCAGCCGCCGGGCAAAACTCCATCCACGTCGTAGGACCGCGCTCATGTCAGGCATGACCCTCACTGACGGACGCTTCCACCCCCAGGTCCCTCGCCGCTTCGAGCACGAACTCGCTGTGTTGCTCGGCCAACTCCCGCGTCGGCGTTTGGCCGGTAATGGTCGCTCTCGATAACGGGAAGACATTCGGCGAGAACATCACGTTGACAATGTGCAGAATGCCCACGTGTATGACCGCCAGGAACGCTTCGTAGGTGTGGGCGATAAGAGCGATGTTCAAAATGCGGCCGCTGAAATACCGCGAGAAGATCTGCTCGCCCCACAGGAGTACGCCGGTGATGCCCAGCAGCGTCGTCCCCCAGAAGACGCCGATGTACTCGAACTTCTCCTTGACGCTGAACCGTCCGAACGTCGGCGGATCCGATCTTCGTCCGACGAGGTACAGCAGCAAATCCCGGGCCTTCAACAGCTCGCGAGGGTGAATCACCATCGGCAGGTTCCACAACGCCCGCCAGTGACCGACTCTGTACCCGCTCACCGTCGGTTGCGCCGCCCTTCGCCGTAGCTCGACCAAGCAGTAGATCATGTGAACTGCAAAACCGAGTACCAGGGCGATGCCCGCCCAGTGATGAACATAACGGGCGGTCTGCAACCCGCCGAACGCATCGATCACGAAGCGAGCCCACTGATGGTCGGCGAACTTCATCGGGAAGCCGGTAACCGCGAGTGTCGTGAAAAGGAATGCTAGAATCCAGTGCTGGATTCGCTGATTGACGGTGAAGCGCGCAAGCCGTTTGGGTCCGGAGGGGTGGGCGAGCACGCGATGGACCAGCGCCTCCGCCGCCGGTGCGTGGGCGTGTTGCCGGCCCACGACGATCTGCCCCAATTCCAACAGACAGATCAGCAAGGACGGTCCAAAAGTGCCCAGGGTCAGCAGGACGAACGCCGCCGCAATCCAGAATTCGAGAGAGGCCTTGGCGGTCGGAAGATCCAGATGGACGCTGGCGGCGGCGAATCGAGGCTGAGCGCCCGGATGACACTCGGCGCTTCGGCAGGAGTCGGCCACGTTTTGCGGATGAACGGAGGAACGTTCATCCGCTCTCCCCAGCATCAGGTGGGCGTTCTCGTTCGTCCGCACATGACACGACACGCAGGACGCCGTCCGCTCATCCCCGAGGAGAGCCGCCTTGCCGTGGAAACTGCGAACGAAACTGGCCACGGCGTCCTTCATCCCGTGTGCTTTCAGAACCTCGGCATCGGTGTGGCAAACGGCGCACACCTGGGCCTGTTGCACGGGCGGCCGGGCCGGCTGGAGCCGCGATGCGATGTGCCGCAGATAATAGGCCACGTCGACGGGGACTTGATCCGCATGGCAGACGTTGCAGCGGTCGAAGGTCTTGACGCCCGTCGACGCCAACGCGGGAAGCACGCCCTCCGGATTGCGGAACACCGGCTCATCGTGACAGTAGAGGCAGAGCGACTGTCCGGAAGACAACAGCGGTCCCCCGGCAAATCGCAGACCGGCAAGGTTTGTGGAGGAGTGAACGCTTCGTTCCAGCATCTCCGCCACATTGGCATGGCTGAACCGGCGCTCGAGGCCGTCAGGCTCGCGCAAATGGCATAACTGCGTGCAGTTCACCGGCGACACGGCCTGGTGGGGTATCACCCCGACTTCCCCCCGCGGATGGCAGGCGGTACAGGCGAGCCGAGCGTGCGGTCCGCGGAGCTCGCGGGCGTAATCCGGGTCAACCGCGAAGAAGTGGACGCGGTCCGTCAATGCGTCGAAGCGGCCCAGGCCGCGAAACTGGTGACAGAAGAGGCAATTGTCCGGATCCGCGGCCGCCAGGGTAGCCGAAACGAGTCCAATGACGACCGCCGCCAAGCACAAGGCGGGTATCCAACGAGTTAGTCTGGTTTTCGATGGCGGCATATCGAACGGACGCAAGTATAATCACAGGGGGGTGTTTCTGCGAGGGCGGCCGGACGCGAGCTTGACGGCAGCCTCCGCGGCCGCGGATCGCGCAGAATGGGCCGCTCCGAGGAGCGATTCGAAGTGAAATGCGTCGGATTATTGCGAGGTGAATGCCGGAACCAGTGCCTCATCGTCCAGGGAGTGGCGGGGCTCGCGGTGGGCATCGTGCTGACGGACACTCGTGGCCGGGTCGTCTGGTTGAATCGAACCGCAGAGGACTTGCTGGGGACAACGCTGGCGGAATGCTCGGAGAAACCCATAGGGCGGGTTTTGAAAAGCCCCGGCCTTCAAGCCTTCTGGCAGGATGCAGCAAGGAAGGAGGAGAACCACTTCGCGGAAGTCACGGTTCACTGGCCGCGGCCGTTGGAGCTGAAGCTGAACGCCACCCGATGCCTCGACGACGGCGGGCTGGAGATCGGCCGCGCCCTCCTCGTTTGTGACGTGACACTGGAGCGCGCTGTCCAGATCCAACTGTCGCAAGCAGTGGCCAACCGGCTGCTCGCCCTGACCAGCGGGCACATGCCGCCAGAGCCTGTCGCGGAGTTGACACAGCAGGAGTTGAAAGTACTGCGCCTTGTGGGGCGAGGGATGGGCAACGGCGAAATTGCGGCCAAGGCCCATATTTCCGCTTCGACGGTCCGCTCGCACCTCAAGAACCTCTACAAGAAACTCAAGCTGAGTTCGCGAACGGAGGCGGTCAGCTTCGCCATCCGTCACCACTTGGTCTGATAAGTTCTAGATACACATCCAGAAGTGGGCTTTCACCGATCACGGGGTTCTCCCCTACAAGGGTGAAGAAAATCCCCCTATTGGTGATTGCTATTCGGTCTGTACTTGCGCGATAATATATAGCGTCCGGGCAGAGCCGTTTCGGGTCTCATGATCTGAAAATTAAACGCTCAACGACGAGGAATCAGCCATGAAAAGCGGGCACACGTGGCTGCGGGGTGTCATCACCTGTTGCGCGGTCATTTCGGCGGCGGTGCTGGTCAGCGCATGCGACACAGGAATCGGCGGGCCGGCGGCGGGCTTACCGGGAGCGGGCGGCGCGCCGGGTCCGGCGGGGCCCGCAGGGCCTCAAGGTGCACAGGGACCGGCGGGGCCGCAGGGACCTCCGGGGGACGGCAACAACACGTCTCCGAACTTCGTGGTTTCCAACACCATCGTCACCATAACATCGGTGAACGGAGGCGGCGCGGTCAACGCGGGTTCTCCGTTCGCGGTGACGTTCACGGTGGAGGACGAAGGCGGAACGACGATTGCCATCGGCGATCTGGACCGTTTCTCGTTCTTTGTATCCGGCCCGAGCAACGACTATCAGCGCGTGATTGTGCCAGAAGGAAACCTTGCCAAGATCACCCAGAACGCAAACCAATCCTATACCTATAGCTACGGCAGCTTTCCCGCCGCCTATGCGAATCCCCTGAACGCCGCCGCCGGCGGAGGAGGGGCGATCACGCCGGGAACCTATACCGTGGGCATCGAAGCCCGGCGCAGTTTCACCGTCGATGGCACGAGCATTCGCAAGGCCGAGGACGCGTTCGTTGACTTCTCCGTCGGCGGGGCCGCCCTGGCCCACCGCGAGGTGGTCACGCAGGGAGCTTGTGAAGAGTGCCACGTCAAGATGACCGTACACGGCGAGAACCGCTTCAAGCTGACCGGCTGCGTTCTCTGCCACACCAGGGGCTCGCTGAGCAATCAAACGGTCCCGAACAACATCTCGATCGAATTCGATGACATGATCCACAGAATCCACCGCGGGGCGGAACTGCCTCAGGTCAAGGCCACGGCCAAGGGCGCCGATCCGTTCAAGTACATTGTGTACGGCCGTAATGGGATCGTTGCCAACTTCTCCGATGTTCAATTCCCGTTCATGCCCGGCGGGACAGGATTCAACCAGCAGACGCGTAACTGCCAGGCCTGCCACGGCGGGGCCGCCCAGGAGGCCTTGGCTCGCGCCGATGCCAACATCACTCAGGCCAATTGCAGAACCTGTCACGATGACATCGACTTCACCACCGGCACCGTTCTGGACCAAGCGAACGCCAGCGTCGCGGCGGGCACTCTGACCAAGGCGCAATTGACGGACCCCGCGTTTCGCGCCGCCCCCAACGGCGTGCCGCACCAGTTCCCCGACGGGGCCTGCCAGTTTTGCCACGGCGACGGACGGGTCAACAGCATGGTGGCAGCGCACCTGCCGCCGCTGTCGAACCCTGCCAACATCAACGGGATCAAGATCGTTATTGACTCAGTCACCGGGGCCACAGGCGGCGGAGGCGCATTCTTCCAACCCAGCGATCAGCCGGTGGTCACGTTCCGCGTTCTGGACGGCGGCAACAATCCCATCGCCATCGACGACGCCACCAAAGTCACGGCCATCTCCCTGGTGATGTCGGGGCCGGTGGAGAACTATCAGTTGGTCCTGCCGACTACCGGCACGAGCGCCACGGTCAAGAGCACGGCGTTCAACGGCACGACGGGAGCGGTCACCGGGCAGACCATCAACACGACGCCGGCCACAGGTACCGGACCGTTCGTCTACACCGCCGCGGCGATTCCGGCCACCTATCGAGCGCCGTTCAACGATTCGACAGACTTTGGCTATGCCGGAGGCTGGGGCGAGCTGAGCGGCAAACCGCTGGTCGCGGGGAGCTACACGATTCAGTTGTGGGCGGCGCACGAATTCCCCATCCCGTCCACTTCGCGATACCGCGAGGCGTCTGCCCCCGCCCTAGCGGCCGTTCGCGTCGGATCAGGAGGCGCTGCTGCGGCCTACCCCGGCCACGTGACCGATGCCAAGTGCAACGCCTGCCACGGCGACCTACGCTTCCACGGTAACGGCCGCAAGGGCGTAGCCAACTGCGTGATGTGCCACGTCGCCGGGGCGGAGGACCGGACCAGCGCGTTGGATGCGCCGGAAGCTGATTCGGTGGATTTCAAGGTAATGATTCACAAGATCCACGCCGCTCGTGATCTGGCAATCGTGACAGGCGGCGGGGTGTATGATCTGGTCGGTTTCTCCGGCCCGGTGGACTTCTCGCACGCCTATACGCCCGTAATGCCCGACGGAGCCAAGAACTGTACCGTTTGCCACGCGACCAATACCTGGAACACGCCGGGGGAGCGCGCGGACGTGAACATCTGGAAAGTGGCCTGCACGTCGTGCCATGACTCTCAGGCCACTGCGGTACACGTTGCCCTCAACACGCTGAATAATCCCACCGCCGGCGAGCCTGGGCTCGAGTCGTGCGCCGTCTGCCACGGCCCGGGTCAGGCGTTTTCGGTGGAGAGGATGCATGCGTCGCCGTGATGGGCGCATTGGCAGCGAGAGAAATGCAGTTCGGTACTTCGAGGCAGGGCAGGGATTCGTCCTTGCCCTGTCTGTTTGTGGTTTCTTCCCGTCGCCAAGGCGGCACGCGCTACACGCCAAGGCGGCATGCGGTATACTCGTACGAGGCCACAGAGAGGATCGCCGGGGCAGCCAGCGAGTCCATCCACCCGCCTACCGGGACCGCCGCGAGATAGGCGCATGATGCACCACTCGACAGCACGTTTCCTTACCCGCTTGGCCGCGGCTGCTCTGCCGGCCATGGCCGTCGCGGGCGGATGCGACACGATGCCGATTCCCCCGGACGGCACTGTCGAGCCCCCTTTCCACCAGAAGGTCTTCACTAGGATTCTCGCAAACGGCTACCAGAGCCCGGCGGACTGCCGCATATGCCACGAGAATGTCATACTCGATCTCCAGCAGACCGGCCACTGGAAGTGGCGAGGCACGTCGGTCAACATCGCCGGGCGGGAGGCGGAGACTCACGGAAAGCGAGACTTGTTGAACGCCTTCTTCATCGGCGTGCCTTCCAACGAGGCCCGCTGCTCGCAGTGTCACCCCGGTTTCGGCTGGACCGACGCAACATTTGACTTCGCCGGCCTGAACGGCGTCGATTGCTTCATCTGTCACGATACGACCGGCACATATGCCAAGCACCCCACGAGCGGAGGCGGCGGGGCGTCGCTGCTTCAGAGCGGGCAGCCCGTTTTGACGGGGCCGGCGGACCTGACGCAAGTCGTGTACAACGTCGGCGTGCCCACCCGGCGAAACTGCGGCGCCTGCCATTTCTATGCCGACGGCGGGGACAACGTGAAGCACGGCGATCTCTCATCGGACCTTGCCAATCCTACACGCGAAATGGACGTCCACATGGGCGGCCTCGACTTCGCCTGTCAGACCTGTCATACGATGCGCCGCCACGGCATCGCCGGTTTCGGCCTCCATTCAGTAAATGAAGGAGGGGGATCGCCGCGTTGCACCCGCTGCCACTCCGCTACCGCTCCGCACACCCAATACCCGGCGCTCGATGTACTGCTCAACCTGCACGTGAATCGTCTGGCTTGTGAACTATGCCACATCCCAACCTACGCCCGCTCCAAGCCCACGATCGTCGGATGGTACTGGAATGCGGCGGGGCAAAACCTCCATCCGACCCCGGTCGATGCCCACGGCCGGCCGACTTACGACAAGGACAAGGGCTCGCTGGTCTGGGCGCTGGACGTACAGCCGACGCCGCGATGGTTCAACGGCAAATGGCGGCGAATGATAGTCGGCTCCGCGGACACCTACGCCGCTGCCGGCACCCCGGGTGATCCTGTTATCCTCGCGGAGCCGACGGCAACGGCCGCTGACGCCGACGCCAAGATATACCCCTTCAAGGTGATGTACGGCCGTCAGCCGGCGGATACAGTGAACAAGCGTCTGATCGTCCCCCATCTGTTTGGTTCCGCTGCCGGACCGAATGCTTATTGGGGCTCGTACAACTGGGCGCTGGCCTTGCAGGAAGGCGCGGCTTACAGCGGCGTCCCCTTCAGCGGCACCTACGGATTCCCGAACACCGTGACCTATCTGCGCGTCAGTCACGAGATCGCCCCGAAGGAGCGAGCCTTGATGTGCGAATCCTGCCACGGCCAGACCTGGTTCTGGAGCCAGCTCGGCATTACCGATCCGCTGGTGCCGTAGCCTCGGCCACGAGGGAGCACACTGCGCGCTGCGGAACACGCACGAAATCCGGGGCCCGTCAAGGGTTCGATGGAAGCTGCAGCGCCGTTCCGTTTGCCGCCTTCTGGTGCATATCCGTGCCGATGACGGTAGCGCCGTAAGGTGAGATGATGAATGCGTTGCCCGTGCCGTTGTGGCAGCGGAGGCAGGCGAAGTCCGGCGTGACGGCGGCGCGGTCCAGGGCATCCTTGACCACGCGGCTGCCGTCCGCGCTGAACATCTGTACGTAAGTCTCGTTGCTCGTGTCGATCCGGAAGATGTGCGTTCGCACGTCGCCCATCCGCCCGCCGTTCGTACCCACCGCCGCGGGGCCGCCCGCCGAGTTACTCCGACCGGCGAAGGGCATGTGGCAACTCTCACAAGTGATCGGCTCCGAGTAATCCCCCCGCACAAACGTGACCCCCTCGTGGAACGGCAGGTTCACGCCGCCGTGGCACACGGTGCATTCGTTAAGGATGCCTCGGCGGCGATCATATGTCGCCGAGGCATGCTTGCTGTGGCAGACGCCGCAATTGAAAGCAGCGTGACCTCCGCTGGCCCGCAGCTCCGCAATCTGCGTATTCGGGCTGAGATAGCCGTCAATGACCGCGATCACGGCCGGGTCGTCGCCCTCCAGGTGGCAGCGGGCGCAGGTCTCGTTCGTGGAGTCAACAAACATCCGTCTAACCCAAGGGTTGGGGGCGTGGTTCGAGCCGGGACCGTGACACGCCTCGCATCG
>CAYYBO010000093.1:0-12713 GCA_964470125.1 uncultured Planctomycetaceae bacterium
CCTTCCCGGGGTTACTTTCGGCAACGCTGCGGTGGTGATTAAATCGACAGACTCTGAGGAGGCTGGGTCTGTTGGGGCGGGGAAACCCTTATCGCCATGGATTGCGAAACACGGCCCAACGGGACACCAAGTTGGACTGACAGATCACCAGGCTGTGGCAATCCTGCATAGTGGGCTTCGCGACAGTGAGGCCTGTCACTGGATGTAGCCTCCCTTATACACGAAGGTTAACACCACGCTGCCAAGCCGAGGGGCGTCGTTGGGAGCGGTTGGGCGACGAGCGCGGACTGCAGCCCAAAGAGAACCGAGTGACACGTTTCGCTCGGCCCGGGCGCTGCCGTCAGCCGCACGGCCATGCTGACAGCGCGAAAAAAAAACACTTGCATGGCGACTTGGCTTCGCGTAGAAAGCCGCGCATCGGAATGGGCCAGGAATAAGCGGACACACTCTGCTTTGAGGGCCGGCCGATATGGCTCCAGCGAGGCGCGACGTTGGACCATGCACAAAGCAATAAGCCGTGGCGAGATAACACACAGCCGGGCAGCGGACATCCGCGCAGGTACGCTGTAGCCTTTTGGGGCCGCATCGGCGATGTCAGCTCGGCGGGAGGAAAGTCTATGAGGTTGTTTGGGATTGTCCTCATCTCATGCGTCGCAATGGTCTTGTGTTCGCCGGCGGTCTTTGCGGAAGACTCGGCCGGCTCGCCGCCGGGTGATGTCGGCGGCGCGAAGCTCGAGCGCAGCGAACCACTTGCGCTCTCTTTTGACGACGGATTCGATCAGGAGCCGGGCACGAGTGTGACGCGCTCCGTTACGGAGACAAGCACGGCGGAACCGGAGCCGATTCTGTGGAAAGGCTTCTTATACGGCGATCAGCATTTCCGTGACAAGCCGCGACCGGTCGGTTCGCCCCTGTATTTCGAGGATCCGTTCATCAACAGCGACCTGCGGTTCATCTACTTGTGGCATGAGATTCCTGAGCAGTCGCAGCTTCGGGGCGGGGATCTTAACGTGTGGGCGCTGCAGGCGCGCATCGCGATCACAGACCGGCTGCAATTCATCGCCACGGGCAACAACGTGTCGCATCTAACGGGCCCGATCATCAACGATGACACGGGATACAACGACATGGCGATCGGCTTGAAGTACGCCGTGCTGGTTGACCACGACAACGACTTCATCTTGTCGACTGGTCTGAGGTGGAAGTTGTCAAACGGCCACGCGGGCGTCTTGCAGGGCAACGTGGACGAGTTATCGCCGTTCATCACCGCCTACAAGGGCTGGGGCAAATGGAACTTCATCGCCGACGTGGCTGGTCGGATCGCGATGGACGAGCATCAGGGGAACCATCTTCTGAGTTGGAATGCTCACGTGGATTACGAGGTGTGCAAGTATTTCTTCCCGATGTTCGAACTACACGGGGTGCATTACTTGAGCAATGGCGACCGCCTCCCGTTGGACATTGGGGGCCTGGATTACGCCAACATCGGGTCGGCCCACGTCGCAGGACATGCCGCGTTCTGGGGTGGCGTCGGTTTCCGTGTTCCGATCGCGGAGCACATCTCCTGGGGCGCCGTCTGGGAATTTCCGATGCAGACGACCTCCAACAACGACATCTTTGAGCAACGAGTTACCACCAACGTCATCCTGACGTTCTAAGAAGGACGCGACGTATGATGCGGAAGATCATCAGATCCAAGTGGACCAAGTGGAGCCTCCTATCGGTCGGCATGGTCTTTGGTTTCTTGCCCGGTGGGTGTGAGACGGCCATCCTGCGTTTGGCCACACCGTTCCTCATCTGAGCCGACCCGCGCCAGGCGGAGGTGTTCGGCCGAGAGCGGCCCTTGATGAGCGAGATAGAGAGACACTGACGAGGTTCCCATGAAGAGGAAATACGCCTTTCTGTGCATAGTGTGTTTCGCATGTGTGTTCGGCATCGGCACTTGCATCAGCAGCATACTGTACGATATTGCCCCGGGTCTGCTGTAACCGACGGGGCTGATTGAGCGGGAGAGGGGGCGGCTTTTGAGCCCCGCCCGCAGAGATGGTAGCGAAGACGCGGCACGCTCCGAGCGGGGTAACCCGTTGGGGGAGGGTGGGGGCGGCGCTGCACGTGGAGCGTCTGAGGTGCTGTTTGCCGCACAGCGGCGAACAGGGAGAGATGCTTCGCTGGCGGGGAAACGATGGGCCCGGTTGGCGACATGCCTGGCTGCAGAAGACATCTGCCGAAGTTCCTAGGAATCGCCGCGTTGGTCGGGGGAACATGTTTTGCCTTTGGTCCCGGCTGTCTGCAGGCCGTGTTTGCGACGATTGGCGCAACTTTCTTCTGATCGCTCAGAGAAGCTTGCCGATAGGTCCGATCATGGAAGATCAGTAGCGACGTCTACGCCTCGCAAGTATTCGGATGCAGGGTGGAGGTGTGAGACGGATTCTGGGCGCATCCTCCCGCATTTAACGTCGTAGTGCCCGTCCAGAGCAGTTGATATCCGTGAGCGGCCCTTGTGCCGGACGTTGTTCTCCCCATGCAGAGGCCCCGAAAGGCCATGTCGCTGTTCGCCGTTGCCCTGGTCGGGGGCTCACTGGCCTGGACCGGCGGATACGGACTTTGGCTGCGAAGTGAAGCATACCGTGAGCGGACCGCTCGCGCCCTATCGCAGTTCTTTGAGTTGCCGTGCGACGTGTGGCGGATCCGGGGGCACACCTTCACGAGTCGGGCGTTCAGCGACGTCGAGGTATGGTTGCCGAACCGGCGTGACCGCATCTTTTCGTGCGAGCAGGCAATCTGGCGGGAGCGGGCCAGCAACGGCGAGACGGTTAACGAGCTGGAATTACTCAATGGCTTGCTGGTGATAGGAACGGATCGGTGGGTCAACCAAGACTACCGCCAGCTCTTTGAGTCAGGTCTCGCCCACAATTTCGAAGAGCTTAATCTCGCAACGGTCAGACTGTCCGGTTTCGCGGTCTCGTTCGATCGCGGCGGGATCAGTGTTCGGTGCCAGGATACTTCCGGTGCGATCGACATGAGCAGACCCGGCGAGGGTGTGGCCCACTTGGTAGCTTACGAATTGGACGGAACTCGGGTGAGTCAAGGGGTGCGGATCGAAGCCCGCTTTCTGCCCCGCAATGGCGTAGAAATCTCAGAGTTTATTCTTGCATTGCCGGAGGTGCCTATCGCCTGCATCGGACTCGCACCGGTCATCGGACCCGGCGGCCCCGCGGGCCGATTCGCCGGCCGGGTACAATATAAGAGGAGCGGTGCGGAGGCCACGTTGCGTCTGGACGGCACGATTGAAGACGCCGACCTCGCGGATTGGAGCAACTTGCTGCCAGGCATTCCGATGAGCGGCAATTTCTCCATGGCCGTCCACGAGGCGAAGTTCGCTGACCAAACCATCACGCACTTCCGAGGCCGCGGTACGATCACGGGCCTGAGCTTGGACTCACTCGCACCATTGCTGGGACGTTCGGGCCTGGCGGGCGCCGCGACGCTGAACGTTGACTCCATCGACCTCGCCCTCGGCCACATCAACCGCCTGCGAGTCGAGGGCGCCATAACGGATTTACTGCTGGAGCAATGGCTGGAACTTTGGGGCCGGGGCCGCGCTACCGGCCGCCTGACCGTCCGCATCAACAATCTTGACCTGGTGAACGACAACATCAGATCGGCAGACATCGAGGTCAGTGCGCTCCCGCCGCCTGGAGAGGCCGGAACCATTGACCGCGACTTTCTCTTGGCAGCGGCAGAGAAGGCGTTTGACTTCACTTGGCCTGAGACGTTGCCACGGAATCTCCTGCCTGATCACGTTGAATACACTCAACTCGGCATGCGCTTGCTGGTACAAGACAACAAAATGAGGGTGCTCGGCTCACACGGTGTGAAAGGAGATGTTATTCTGACGATTCGCCTCTTCGGTGCCCCCATTCCTGTCGTCAAGGAGCAGCGGCGGACGGTTGATCTCGGGCCGTACCTGAGTGCGCTGCTGGCCCGAGTTCGGTGTTACGATCCTGCCCAGGTAAGAGACTGGTGGCAGCAACCGCCTCCCGGGAGGCGCGAGCTTGTACCTGCTCGGTAAGGGACTTCGCCCTGTCCGCCTGATTGCTGCGCAGATGGGCTCGTCTGTTCATCGTGGGGGCCGGGCGATGTGATTTCGCGGAAGCCCGCGCATGCTCCGTCGCAACCAAGTTCCCTTGTCACAGTGTGCGACAGGCGATTTTATCGGCCGCACTGGATCCGGCCTGAGTTCGCGGTGTGAGGCTGCCAGCGTGCCTCCGCGATACGGTCATGTTGCGGTGCCTGAGCGATGGTAGTGTCGCCCCTGTGCCACTCGGTTGGGTGCGAGGCGGCAAAACAAGTGGGGCTTCATCCGTGACACATCCACGACATTGGTATAGGATGCGTCGGTTGGTGATGGTCCGAGGCGTTTGTGATCGGACCGGGCAACGGCATTGATGTAACGTGGAGATGAAGCCATGACAGACGTATTGGTTGTGGACGGCGGCCAGCTGAGAAGGTTGATGATGATTTGTCGGGTGATTTGCTCGGCGCCGGCCACGGTTCAACAACTTCAAGGGAGGCTCAAGAGATCGCGCCGGACCATCTTTCGGGACTTGAACTGCCTCGAGGAATTCGGCATCAAGGTGCACCTCGGCCCGGGCGGCTATAAGATCAAACAGAGCGCCGCGGCCTGCAAGAAGGCGCTGGCCATACCCTATGTCAAGCGGCTGAACAAATTGCTGGGCGCGTGCCTGAAGTAAGGGCCGCGGGTCAGGCAACGGCCACGAACTTGCGGATGTTTCGGATTAGATCCTGCACCGATTGTCGTTTGGACAGGTCGAACGGCAGGAAAGTTCCGTGGTTGTGGTCGCTGGCCAGAATGATGAGCCGATCGAAAAAAACGCCGAAGCCCATTTCCTGCGGCTGATGGCCGGTGATGAAGATATCCGCGTCCAGCAGGCGGGACAGGGCGTCGATCTGCTCCTGGGTGTAGCGCCGGCCCCAGACGAGGCTGAAGATCGACTTGTTCTCGTGAAGGTCCTCGATGGTAGGAACGGAGTCGAAAACAGCCTTGGAGAAATCGTCCATGTCATAGTGGTTGGGCAGAGAGTGCGACATCCAGACTCGGTTCTCAGTCCGTGCGGCGAGGGGGAAGGAGGCGATGAACTCGCCGACCGCCGCCAAGACGGCTGAGGCTCGATTCGCTCCGTAGGCCGTGGCCACGCCCGCGTTGAAGTCCTCCAGAACGGCTCGGCCATTCTTGGCAATCGGATAGTCGGTCAATTGTGCCAACTCGTGGTTTGACTGTAGGAAATGGACCTGATCGGGAAAGGCGCATTTGTAGCGTGCCGCCTCGAGCAGCACTTCGTGCGAGTGATCGACCTGGGCCAACTGCAAGTCGGCGTGTATCATCTCGTGGAGGATGACGTGGCGAGCGGCGACGCGCTCTAACATGGCGTACTTCTCGAGCTTCGAAAGATTCTTGCGGTGCCCGTGGAGATCGCCGGTCATGACGACCTGCCCGTAGCCAGGCAGTTGGAGCACGGCCCCGCGGCGGAAGCGGTCTTCGTAGTTCAGCCGGGCCGCCTGTCGAAAGGTGGCAACGGCCAGATCCGGATCGTATTCGGCGGCTGAGAGGGTCATGCCGCGCCCTCGGGCCGGTCGTCCTTACCCTGGGTCTCTTCCTCCACGACCTCACGAATGAAACCGGAGAAATCGTAAGAGTCGTCGGAATCGGCGGCGAAGCTCACTACTTCGGGCAGCGACGACTCCGACCGCGGAGCTTCGGAAGCTTGGCGGCCGGCTGCCGTGGCAGCTTCTTGCTCGGTTTGCTGCCTCTTCACAAGAAGGTGATGGACCATTTCCAGCTGGGTGATGACCTCTTTCATGTCTTTCGGACGGGCCCCCATTTCATAGAGGCAGCACTGCATCACCAGTTTGGAAAGGGGTGAGGGAATCTCAGGGTTCAATTCCTGTGGAGAGGGAACCGGCTTGCGACGGCTTGGCGAGGGATCAGGCTTCTTGTTCTTCTTGGTGATCAACGTGGGGTAGGTTTCGCCGGTCAAGGCCCAGTAGAGGGTGGCTCCGAGATTGAATACGTCGGTTTGCTGGGTCAAATATCGTCTCTCGACCTGTTCGGGGGCGATGTAATCGGGCGTCCCCTGAATCCTAGGCTTGCGGTAGCCAATCAAGCAGCTCTGGCCGAAGTCAATGATCTTGACCTTGGAGTCGTGGGTAATCAGGATGTTATTGGGTTTGATATCGGTGTGCAGAAGACCCTGCTGGTGCATCGCATCGAGCGCCTCCGCTACCTTGAGGCAGAGATCCACGGTCTCGGCAATCCGGTCCGGGCGACGCTTATCCAGGCTGATACCCTTGACGTATTCCATGACGACCTGCACTTCGACCAATTTGAGCAGGCTGCGAACCCGTTTCAATTCGTAGGACTTGCGCAGGTAGGGATGGTGCAGGCGGCTTGAAATCTCATACTCGCGAATGGCCTGCTCGAGAAAGCGGCAGTCCTCGTGTCCCTGCCGCAGGACGCGCTTGAGAGCAAAAACCTCGCCCGTCTCGGGGTTCACCACCTGATAGACTTGCGACCTCGCTCCTTCGCCGAGCTTCTGGATGATGTTATAGCCTGAGGCTAGATCGGCCACTTGTTGTCCAAATCCTCGTCAGAAACGCTTGCCCACGAGCATCCACCGGCCAAGACCGGCGATTGGGGCTGATAACCCCTTGTTGGTCCTAATTTTAGGAGTGCGCTAAGCGTCGGTCAAGCAACCGGGGCTTAACGTCATCAGACACCACTCCGGGAACGGAATCATCTCGGTGGGTGGCGACATCAACGCGCGGAGATTTCGGGGCTACTCTTTACTCCGCCCCAACTCCTCCTCTGCCGCCCGAAGAATGGCGAGGAAATCACCACCGTGCTGGGTGACACGCAGGGCCTTCCGCAGATTCGAGTCTATCAGCAGGCGGCAAAGGCGGCTGAGGTGCAGGAGGTGGCCGACGTGGTCGGGACAACAAACCAGGAAGAACAAGTCCGTCAGCCCGCCCTGTCGCTCGCCGAAGGCGATGCCTTGCGCGGTCCGCGCCGCGGCAAGAATCGGCCCCTCGGCGTAGAAGGGCTTGGCGGGGTGAGGAACCGCGACACCGTGCTCCAGAGCCGTGGAGCCCTGCGCCTCTCGTTCGAGGAGTGCTGCGGTCAAGGTCGACTTGTCCACGGTGGGATCAGCGTTTTCGGCCAGGCCAGCCAGCGTTCGCAAGACTGACGACTTGGTCTTGGCCGGGCAGTCCAGGGCGACGGCACACTCCTTCATCGCCGGAGCAACCAAGAGGCCCGTCGGCGTGCTGGGGTGCCGATCCTTCTCCCGATGGTCCGGAAGGGACTCCAGGTTGTCCTCGATCCAATTCCACACGTCGCCCGCGCGGAATTGCCAGTTCCCCCTGACCTTCATCCCCGGTAGGATGCCCTTCTCGGTCATGCGCACGATCTCGCGCACTGACACATGCAGAATCGAAGCTACCTCCTTCACTCCTATGAGGGTACGAGGCATGAGGGCAAGCACCTCGGGGCAGATTCCGGACCACTTTCTGGTATCGGCTGCCTCCCGCGGGTCCTGTAGTTGAACTGGCCAGTGGTGCCTGCGGCGAGGAACAAGCGGACGACCCCAGCCAATAGAGCCTTCAGGATTCGCTGACCGGCAATCGCCGCAGGACAGCCTGCTTACTCGGAGGCTGGGTCCGGTCCTCCACCGCCCGGCCATCCCAAACTGCATCATTCCATGGACAGACGGTAGCGTCCGTCTTCACACCGCACTCGCATGCCGCAGTTCCCGGACATCATTTGAGCCAGCAGGCAACCCACGGCCTCCTTGCGCCATCCTCTCAATAATCGGTTCGATCCATGCGGGTCGTTTGCCCGCGTGTAACTTCTCACGAAATCGCGAAGATCCTTCTTGTTTGCCAGCAGGGAGAAGGATAGACGACTACGATGGCAGAAGTCCCGCAAGATCGAAGATACCAGTGCGATAAGCACCTCCTCGTCGGGGTGATCGTCGTCTGACATCCGCTCCGGCCAAGCGTGCGAGGGTCGATCTTTGGCTCTGCGAACCACGTCGGCCAGGCGGCGCAGCGCCGCGTTGCTCAAGTTCAGACCGCGCAACGAACGAAGCTGAGCCGCGTCCGTCCAGCAGCGACGGGCGATCTCAATGAGCAGGTGGTCTTTAAGCACAGCGCGGGGAGGCCGATCATACTCGCGAGCCAACTTGGTGCGTTCCTCCAGCAGGGCCTCGGCAACGGCCAACTCGACGCCGTGCAAGGAAGCAACGCCCCGCAGCCGGAGGAGCTGACCCTCCCCGCTGGCTACGGAAGTCACGGCCTCGCACATGGCCGAGCATTCCTCGGCGAGCCAGGTGGTGCGTCCTAGCGAGGCAAGTCGTTCAGCAAGCACCCGAGCTGCCCCCGGGAGGTGTACAACATCCTCGATAGCGTAATGGATTTGCTCGCGGGAGAGCGGTCTTCGACGCCAATCCGTCAATGTCTGGCTCTTGCGTATTTTCTCGCCGGTGGTTTGCGAAACCAGGCGGCTCAGACTGATGGGGTATCCCATCCCGATCATGCCGGCGCCTATCTGTAGGTCGTTGACTCGGTCAGGCATCCGCCCGGCGCGCTTCCAACAAATCGAGAGGTCCTCCAAACCTGCGTGCAGGATAACCTCCACCTCGCCTCCAGCGACCAGCGACCAGAATGGTCCGGTGTCTACTCCCGCGAGCGGGTCGATCAGAACGCAGTAGGAATCCGTTGCCGCCTGGATCAAGCAGACCTCGGCCTCGTAGTAATCTTCGCCGATGAACTCGGTGTCGAAGGCGACAGCGCCCGCTTTGGCCAGACGAGCGCAGGCCCGTTCAAGCCCAACTGGGTCGCTGATGATTTCTACGTCGGCGGCGCCTGCTGATTCTTGGCCCATCTGCAGAGTCAATCCCCAATCCTAGTTCCGGCGACGTGATCCTCTAGCCCTTCAGTCCCAAGCGACTCTCCGCAACGACAGAGTTTAAGCAGGAGGGAGCGATTACGCAACCGTGAGGCCCCCAGGTCTCGAGGGAGGGGTTACGCGATGGTCCGGGTTCAGGGACAATCTATGGGCATCGGGCGCGTGCGGAGTGAGCGAGAGGAGCATGGCATCCGGCGAGCGCTCTGTTAGCTCGGGCGAAACCTTCGCCGCTTGCCCAGCAGCGCGACCAGGCCGACCGCAACGAGGAGAGCCGCTGCCGGCTCGGGGGTCACCAGGAAGCTGCTGGAGACCGTCAGGGAGTCGCTGCCGGTCAAGGTGAAGTCGTGCATGATCGCCAGGCTCTGCGTCACCTGGGGGCCGAGTTCGTTGGTAAACGAAGCGGGGCCGAAGGCGTTGACTGCGTTGGCACCGGCGGAGGAGGAGAAAGGGGCGTCGAGCAGGGTCTTTTGCGGCACGCCGTCAATCATGGCGGTGTAGACCGAGCCACCGCCGGGAGCACTCACCGCAGCGCCGTCCCCGTTTCTGTCCAGGATGGTGCCCGAGATAGAGCCGCTCATCTCGGTTGGTGCCGCCAAGTTGACACCCGGGAGGAAGGCGGCCACCGAAAAAGAGTTCGTCGTTGAGGACGGATTGGTGAACACGAAGAGGCCGTAGACAAACAGGTTCGGGCTCCGGGCTACGGCCTGGTTCATGGTGAGATTCCACATGGCGGCCCATTCGCCGGGAACGTATCCATAGAAACGGATGCCGTAGGTTCCATCGCCGTTGGGCGTCACCTTAACTGAGCCTGGATGATCGCTGGAACTCCACGCTCCGCGACTCCACTGCACGAGTACTTCCATATCCAGAACGCTATCGCCTCGCGCAGGCACTGGCAGCGCCATCAGAGAAACTAGGAGCAGGAGTGTGGCAATGCGTCGATACACTACTTCCGTCCCCAACACCTACACGCTCACCGCCGGGGTGGGAGCAGCCGCTCCCGCCCACGCTGCGGTCACCCATAGTGTAGGGGAGTCGTCGCCGGGGTTCAATGTGTTTTTCGCCATTTCGCCCCAGCGACAGAAACTGGAGCAGCCCAAAAATTCTACCTGCCGTCACCAGGTCTACAGATTTCCCATTCTAACAGGTGCCCCGCGCGGCGCCCGTTTTTGCACGGAGGCACTGGAGAGGCTACGCTGAGCATGGTTCTCAGGTTGTGAACTGCGGGGAAAACCGCAGCAGGAAGCGTAGGTAGAAGGAAACGGCGATGAAAGACGTACAGAAACCGAGGGCCAGGCGGCCCACGGACGGAAGGCCGTGCTCCCAGCGAAGTCCGGACGGCACTCGATCATCCGGGCGGTGTGCTCGAGCGAAGGACTTCATGTCAGGGCCTCAGGTCGAGCCAGTCCGCCTTCGCGGCCGTGGTCAGGTCGCCGACATGATAGACCAGTGCTTCGGGCGCAGCGGTTTCAACGGGCGGCGACTGGCGGAGGCCTGCAAGCTGTACTCGCGAATGCTCCGGGCCCAGGCGACCGTCGGACTCACCCTCAGCGGCGCCATGACGCCGATCGGCATGCAGGGCGTCGTCATTGAGTTGATTGAGGCCGGGTTCGTCGACTGGATTATCGCCACGGGGGCCAACCTCTACCACGATCTTCATCGAGCATTCGGGTTCCCCGTTCGACAAGGCCACTGGCTGGTCGACGACAACGAGTTGGCCGATGCCCACATCGCCCGCATCTACGATACGTTCATCGGCGACGAAGATACGCTTCTGGCCACCGATCAAGTCATCCAGAAGGCCGTCGAGCGGATTGACCGCTCCCTGCCGCTCTCCAGCGCGGAGTTTCATTGGCGGCTGGGCAGCGTCTTGGCGAAGGTTGCGCCGCAGCCGGACAAAAGCATGTTGATCGCGGCTTACAAGAACGACGTACCGATCTACACCTCCAGTCCCGGCGACAGCTCCATCGCCCTGGCGATGTTGATCACGAACTTGTTCAGCAAGCCGGTGTACCTGGACCCGGTTAAAGATGTGATCGAGACGGCAGCGATTGTGCGGGCGGCTGATCGCAATGGCGTGGTCATGGTCGGCGGCGGCAGTCCCAAGAACTTCTACCTCCAGACCCAGCCGGCGTTGGACCAGTTCCTCTACGATGAGAAGGGCGGGCACGACTATTTTATCCAACTGACCACCGACGCCCCGCACTGGGGTGGCCTGTCCGGCGCTACGCCCAGCGAAGCCAGAAGCTGGGGAAAGATCAAAGACGCCGCGAAGGACAATGTCGTGGTCTACAGTTGTGCCAGCATCACGCTGCCGCTGCTGGCGCAGTACGTCTTGATCCGTAACAGACCGCGCCGCAAGCGTCGGTTGTTCAAAATGATCAGCGGCTTTGTCAGTGATCTGCGGGCCAGCGCCGCCAGGAACCCGAGACTCCGCCGCGTATTGCGATCGCTCGGACTGAGGAGGTAGGCCTATGCGCCAGACGGCGCAAGGGCAGGCAGGATGGGGAGCCACGTTGAGGGCGCCGCCTTTCCGGCTTGCGACCGGCGGGGGCACAGGCGCTTCAGCCATGCTGTCGCGGTTTGAGTATCATCCCCCGCCGTGTGCGGCCGTCCAGGCGGACCTCCAAAGGCTGGTCGAAGGCAATGTGGCGGAGGAAGCGACTCTCGGCAACGACCGGCTGGCGGTCGAGCCAGTCCCAGTTGATAAAGCCGCCTCCTGCTGTCGGATTCACCGTCAGATAGCCCACACGGAAGCAGGTCAGGTTCTGGAAGAAATGTGAGCCCTGCGAAGGAGTGACCGTGAAGTCTTGCAGGCTGGTCTCGACCACCGCTTGGGCGGAGGAAATCTGCTCCCAGGTGACTGGGATGCCGAGCCAGGGGTCGGCGGAGCCCCAGCGGCCCGGCCCGATCAGGATGCACGGTCGGCCTGCCTTCTTGAGTTCCTCGTTCATCCGGCTGATCTCGCTGGCAATAGCGCGGGTGCAGGCGGAATCAAACGCATCCGGGCGCACGAAGATCACGTCGCGGAGGTTGCGGATGTAACCATTGCCCATTGTCTGCGGGCTGTAGCAGATCAACCGGCGGTGGTCTACGTCTCTTAAGGAAACCCGCTCGAAGGCTTCGTCGGAGACCGTCGGCCTGATTTGGAGCAGGCCGAACTGCATGGGTTCGGCCTTCATGTTGACGGCGAATTCGATCTCGATGGGGCAGGCCATCGCGTGTCGTCCGACATCCAGCAGGAGGTTGAGCACATCGGCGAGAGGAAACAGGCCTGACTTGAGGATGTGGGCGAAGCTCACCAGGCGGGGCCCGGGCCTTGCGATGCCGTCGTATATGGCCTCGTTCTCTTGCGAATAGACCGAGCCCAGCGGAGCCAATGTCCCGTCGCGTTCCGCGACCTCGAGATCCAGTCGCAGGAGGTTCTGATCGGCATCGGCCGAGCGGCAGGGGCCGGAATGGCGCATGTCCAGCGAGTAGAAAGATTTCTGGGAATTGGCCAGCGCGTCCTCGATGGTGCTGAACTGAGGCAGGACGTGAGGATGCCGCGGGGAAAACAGCAATGTCTCGCCGCCCTCCACCACCATCTTGCCCAGGCCCAACGCCACGCAAGCGACGCCGTCCTCCGGCTTGAGTTTTCCGAGGGGATAGAATTTGTAAGAACGGGCCACCCCGGAGAAGTTGGGATAGAAGCGCTAACCGTACACGGCGCCCACCAATACCTTAA
>CAYYBO010000094.1:0-12684 GCA_964470125.1 uncultured Planctomycetaceae bacterium
ATTGTTCAAGTACGTTTATAGGCAACGCAGAAACGCCACCATGTCCGCCTTCTCCTGCTCGGAGAGTTTTACGCCGGTGACCAAGTTGAAGAACTCAACCGTATCTTCAATCGTCAGCAGACGACGGTCGTGCAGGTACGGAGGTGATTCCTTCAGTCCGCGCAGGGGGAAGGTCTTGATCGGGCCGTCCTGCGACGCCATGCGGCCGTTGACCATCTGGGGCTTGAAGAACCGCTCGGTGCGCATGTTGTGCATCAGGTTATCCGTGTAGTACGGGGAGGGATGGCACTCGCCACAGCGGCCCTTGCCGAAGAAGACCTCCTGACCACGGCGTTCGCTTTCGGTGGCTTTCGTGGGATCGAGCTTGCCGAAGACATCGAGTTTCGGCGCGGGGGGGAAATCGAGCAGGGCCATCACCTCAGCCATGAAGTGCACCTGGCTGCCGCGCTCCAGGATGTTGACGCCCTTCTTGGTCGCGATGACCGGATCGCCGTCGAAGTAGGCCGCCCGCTGCTCGAACTCGGTGAAGTCCTCGATACTTTTGAGGGCGCGCTGCGAGCCGAACAGCCGCTGGATGTTCACGCCGCGCAGCGTCGGCGTGTCCAGGCCGTGACGGAACTCCTGGGGGCGGATGTCGCCGACGAGGTGCGTGGTGGCATTGGTGTGGCCGTTCACGTGGCAGTCAAAGCAGGTGACGCCCCGGTGCGGCTTGGCCGAGCGGCGATCCTCGGTCTGATTGAACTGCTGCTGGGGGAAGGGCGTGACCAGTAGGCGGAGGCCCTCCAACTGCTTCGGATTGAGGATGCCGTTGAACATCTCGTAGTAGTTCATCAGCGTAACCACTTTGCCCTGGGAGACGTCGCCCAGGTCCGGCCGCGTGGTCAGGAAGATCGCCGGGGGATACTCGGGCAGGAATTGGGTCGGCAGGTCATAGTCGAGGTCGAAGCGCGTGAGGTCGCGGCCCTCCTGCTTGTTGATCTCGTCGATGTGATGCTTCGGGAACACCATGCCGCCCTCGGGATGATTGGGATGGGGCAGCGGAAGGAATCCCTTCGGATAGAGCCCCTTGGCTAGGATGTCTTCGGGGGTCATCGCGGCAAGCTGCTCCCAGGTGAGGCCTTGGGGGAGCTTCACACGCACGCCCTCCTGGACGCCCTTGCCGCGGGACATCTTGACGTCCTTGGCGGCGCGGTCGGCCAAGTCGTACCGCTCGGCCAGGAGGTCCATCTGGCGTTTCATCACCTCGGGCCTGGCCGCCTCCATCCTGCCCTTGGTCGCCTCGAAGGTCTCCTTGGTGACGACGGGAGCGTAGCTCGACGGCGGATCGGCCTGACTTGCGGCCCATGGCAGCATGAGCGCCAGGCCCATCAGCAGAAAGACGATTGCGGTGACTGGTCCCCGTCCAGTTTGTGTAAACACAGATCTCATCTCTTGCTCCTTTGACGTGGGGTTGAGGGTTGTTGGTTTTGACGCCGCCGCGAGGCGGTCGTTCTTCTCTTTCCGCTTCCGATCGGCTCTTGGGCGCCTCCGGACAGCTTCTTTCGGCAGCGTTTGCATATGCCGCGGAAGTGAATGTGGTAGTCACTGATCTCGAAGCTGTACTTGCGAACGTCCGGCCAAGACACATCATTCAGGCGTTTCTCCTCGAGATCGATGATGTTCTCGCAGTGCAGGCAGACTAGATGATGATGCTGCTGGGTCTTCGGATCGAATCGTGCCGCCGAACCCGGGTGGCATGTCTTCGTGATTACCCCGAGTTCCACGAGGCCATCCAGGATGCGGTATACCGTCGTTCTCGAAATCGTTGGTAGCAGTATCCGCACTTGATCGTAGACCTGGTCCGCCGTGGGGTGATCTTCTCGATCAAGTATGTTCTCCACGATCGCCCGCCGCTGCGTGGTCACCGGCAACCTTCGCTCGCGACAGGCTTGCTCAAAATACTCGATGCGATTCTGCTTCGATTCGCTGGCCATGAGCGATTCCGTTGGTATGTTGTACTACCTGGTATCTTATGTCAATACATATCTTGCCGTGTTGCACTCGATTATGCTGGACGCCCACCTCTCTCCACGATGCCTTGGAGCGGAATCCGGCGGACAAGATAGGCGGCGGCACAGCCGGGCATGTAACAGTCGGAGGCTGATCCCAACCGATGCTCACATAAGGAGTTGCAACGATCGCATCCGGGCGGGCGGCTCGATGCTCAGCGTCCCGGCCGCCGCGATAATTCACCAGCAAGGCTTCAGAAGGTCGCCTGCCTCCCCGATCGTGCATCGCACCATTCTCCGGCAGGAACCTCGATACCCAAGTTGCCGCAGACGGATGAGCACGACCCTTGAATCAACGCTCGAGGCTCGCTGTTACACAATGTACCCGATTGAAATCAAGCGAACGCGGTGCTTAACCGCCGGTAAGCAAGGTCAAGGCCGACCCCAGCCAATTCGCTTGAGCCAAGCATGCCGCCCCGGATAAGATGTATGCATGAGCTCTGCCCGAGGGAAGGTCGGCAATCATGGTGCTGCCGCCTTACCCACAAGAGATTCGCTGCCATCGCCGGTTGGTATTCCCCGCGACGCCGAGGAGGAGGCTGCTCATGTCACAACCAAGGGCTTTTCTGCCGCTCGCAGCCACCTCGCTGCTTTTCCTGTCCGGCTGCCGCTGGCTGATTGAATTCAGGGCGTACCAGCAGTGCCCGGAGCGGCCGGTGCTCATCGCGCTTGTGGAGGAGCCCCAAGTTAACGTGACGGATCCTCCCACATTCCGCTCGACCGCCGGGTGCATGATCGTGTTCGAGGTGAGACATCGCTCCTATGACGGCATCAGCTCGGACCCACTCAGCGGCCACGAGTACGAAGTTCGAGTGGAACCTGTCGAGCCTGATGGCCGCATCGATACCGGCGTGCTCGGGGAGGACGGCCGGGTGATCGTGCAGACGGAGGTAGGTCATACCGCCGTAACGATTACCGTCTTCCTCCAGGATGATCTTGAACCCGACGGGGTCCTGGAAGAGACGGCAGTCGTGCTCTTGGACCCACCCTCGGAGTGATGCTTCATCTCGGGTACGAGTTGAGCAAAAGCATGCCTACGAACTACTTCAACGAAGCGGCGGCGAGCTGGGACAGCGAGCCGCAGCGGGTCGCGCTGGCGAGGGTAATCGGCGAAACGATTGTCCGCGAGGCGAAGCCGAACCGCTTGATGGATGTGCTTGACTATGGATGCGGTACGGGCCTCCTGGGTCTCTTTCTCCTTCCCCATGTTCGCAGCGTCACCGGAGCGGACAGATCTCCTGGCATGCTCGACGTGCTCCGCGGCAAGATCGCGACAATGGCGATCTCCGGCATGCGCGCGATCTCGCTCAATCTTGAGCGGGACCCTGTGCCGGCTGATCGCTTCCACATGATCGTAGTCGGCATGACCATGCACCACGTCGCGAGGATTGGACCGCTTCTGCGAGCATTCTGGCAGTTGACCCTTCCCGGCGGCACGCTCTGCATTGCCGATCTGGACACGGAGCCGGGGTCCTTTCATGCTCCCCAGGTGGCGGACCGCGTCCATCATCACGGTTTTGATCGCGAGAGCCTGAAGCGCAAGCTCTCCGCCTGCGGTTTTGCGCAAATTCGGGACACAACTGCACTCACTTTCAAGAAGACCGTGGCCGACGGTCGCGAGGAGGAGTTCTCGGTGTTCTTGATCTGGACCAATCGGAACGCGACGACTGGCACAACGTCTCCTACCGGCTGAGCCGGCCGCAGAAGTCGTCGCCTGCCCAGGTTCCTTGCAGCGGAGCGCTGATGATGAACGCCCATACCCCGCATCGCGATGTTGGCCACGCGGGCGCCAGCTCGGTAATCGAGTTGCTCATCAGCCATCTGATGGACAGGGCGCGCGAACGGACCATCCGGCAGACGTTCATCGGCGCGCGGTTCTGCGGCATCATGCTCGACGATGGAGCGACAGCGCGATTCTCAGACAGGCGATGGAACGGTACCGGACAGAGCACGAGGGCCCGGTGCTGAAGCGCGCAAGCGAACTTTTTGAGCTCATTACAGGTGGCTCGTATGCACGGCTGGAGGCGGACTTGGACGAGCGCGACGAAAACGTGCTCTACGCCGTGCGGCCCGATGGGGTGCGTCTAACCGTGGACCAGATGAGTGACGGCACGCGGGACCAGCTCTATCTCGTGTTGCGGCTGGCTAGCCTCGACCTGCGCCTGGATGATCAGGCGAATGAACCGCTCCCCTTCATCATCGATGATGTACTTGTCAACTTCGACAACGAGCGCGCGATGGCGACGTTGCAGGTGATGGCGAAATTGGCATTGAAGACTCAGGTGCTGTTCTTTACACACCATCAGCACCTAGTCGAATTGGGGCGCACGAACCTCGGAATGGAGAAGGTGCATGTTGTAGATTTCCGAAACTGCGCTTGACGTAATCTGACTGGCGGCGAGCGGCACGACGAATGGTACGCTGCCTGTGGGCGCGACGGTCAGGAGTTCATGCAACGGCGCGGCAATACTGTTGCAGCAGTCCGCCCAGGAGTGGCCAGCAGCGGACGTGGCCGGTCTTTTGCGCAGCCTTCGAGGCGAATTCCTCCGGTAGTCCCGCTGCCGCGGCTCGCAGGCTCCGGTTGCCGAGGCCCTGATGGGGGCGATTCTCGTTCAAGCCCGGACGTGTTCAGCGCAATGGTTGGATTGAAGAGATCGAAGTGGCAAGTGCAAAGCTCTTGCCACGCGCGATTGGCAGAGATATAAGGTACACAGCCGTGCGTGATTTCGGACTGTAGCAAAACTGTAGCAAGCCGGCGCACGGCATGAGGAACATGAGCCACATGCGGATTTAGGTTAGTCCTTGTGAGACAAGGCGATACGCATAAGGTGGGCTTGGACGAAAACTTACGAAAAACGGCTTTCGGTCGCTCATAACCCGGAGGCAGGCTTGCCAAGCCTGGGAGGTCCCTCAACGGGAGCCGGTCGCGTGAAGATGCGACGTAGGCGTAGCCGCCGGGAATGCACGTGACATTCCGGGCCAACGGATCGAGCGTCAGGTTCCCGGCCGCGTCGTAGCTCAGCGACACCGGGTCCAGATTCGGCGGCTGGCCCTCGGCCAGCGGGCCGTCAGGATCGACCGACTCGTATTCGTTCACCCCGTTGGCCAGCGAAAATCACAATGTCCCCCTCTCTTCCCCACCGCACCAGCAGATCACGGCGACCAACCAGACGAAGCTTGCTGTCCGCGTCCCCGTTTGCTAACATTCCATCTTCTTCGGAGTCGATGATCTTCCTGTGACACCGCCTTGTCACCGGCCATTCTCCTCTTCATCACCGCATCCCACGAGGCGAATCGGAGCCCGATCAACATTTTGGACCGGCTCTGGAACAACGCGGGCAGACCAGATCGCCGAGTTGGCCGGAGATGATCTGACCCATCTTGTGCTCGGTCGCTCTACTACGTGCATTCATGGGGCAGCCCATCTGTGCGAATCCTGCGCCACGTGTAGTTGCAGCACTCCGGGTGCTTGGCTCGGAACTCGCGTCTCTTCTCGATTGTCGTGAACCACTTCCGGTGCAACCACAGTTCTAGCTTTGCCGCCTCCGGCGCCACTTTGCGGGTATCGACGTACAGAGTGAACCTGTGCCAGCCCGTGCATAATCGGTAGCGCAACGCATAGACTGCGGCGTGATAGTAGGGAGAGACGTTGATCTGAAGAAGCACCTCATCCACTGAACCGCTTTCATACCAGCGAATGACGCTTCCGGAGGATATGCCCGGCGCATCATCTCGCACTATGTGCCGCAACTCTCGCAGGCCGTGCCAACCGAGCATCGCAGCAAACTGCCGCAGCCGCACCACATCATCTTTGGGCATTTGCGCACTCCGGACTGGGCGATCAAGGATCGCCCTTGCAGTAACAATATTTGTAGCCCTTCCCCGCACCACCTGTATATGGCCAGTTCTTGCAGCATGAGCGTTTCATTCGCCCAATTGGCTCGGGTCCAGTATTCTGACCAGGATTCCACGGATCTGGTTTGATGCACATGCAATAACAATCGTCCCTACCATTCTCAATGCTGTCCATGATCGCAAACTGGGCTGTCTGAGCTAACGCAAGAGCTAGTACGATGCCCGCTATCAGTTTCTTGGCGAATATCCATCCCTTTGCCGCAGCCGCAGCATCCATCGTTTCAACATACCCGCGCTCGCCTAGAACTATTCCCGTCTCCAGGAACGTGAACAAGCCTGCCGGATCTAAGTTGTTGTTCGGGTTCGCCCTGGCGAAGAGGTAGAGGTTCATGCCGTCGCCATAGAGACCCGAGATATCGAAGCCGCCGAAGAGGATCGCCACCGCCTCGCCGTTCATGGCCAACGCCGTGATGATCGGGATACCCGTCTCGTTCGGGTCGCGTTGCAGGAACCGGCCCAGGGCGGGGGTGTAGAACCGGTTGCGGGCGTAGTACATCCCCGCCACGTTCGGGGCAATCGATGGCAGGGTGTAGCTCCCGTCGTAACGCTCGAAGAAGAGGCCCTGGAAGCCGACGCGGTTGATGGCGTGAGCGCCGACCCCGCCTTCGTCCAGGTTGTCCGCCGCCACCGCCGTGCCGTACGGGTCGTAGGCGTACTGCTCCAGAATCGTCCCCGCCGGAAGACCGCCGGGATCGTTGGGGCCGGTCAAGATCGCCACCACGTTGTAGTTCGGGTCCTGGAGCATGTACATCGCCCGGCCAAGGCGGTCGATCTGCAAGATGAACTCGTCCACGTAGCCGGGGCCGTACACGTACTCCCGGTCCGTCCACTGCTCGTTGACGGTCGGCGTGGGGACTGGCTCGGGGTCGATCTCCTGAGGCGGAGGGCTGCCGCCGCGCATCTGCACCGGCGACTCGTCGTTGCCCTCACCGGTTCCGAGATCAAGCGCCTCCTCGGGAATCTCCTCGATGATCTGCCGCGGCCGGCTGATGACCTCCTGGATGCGGCGGACGCCGTCGTAGTAGTAGTCCTTCCGCTGGAGCTGGGTCAGTCCGACATTGATCGGCGTCTGCTTCCACATCAGCCGACCCATCGCGTCGTAGGCGTAGCGGCAGATCAGATCGCCGAGTTGGCCGGAGATGATCTGGCCCATCTTGTGCTCGGTCGTGGTCTCCTGCGCGATCATCGCCGTCCCGATCAGGTTGACCTGCACCAAGCGATTCCAGGCGTCGTACTGGAGATAGTAAGTCCCGTCAGCGACCTGATTGCCGGCAGGGTCTGACACGATAGGCGTGGCCGGCGGCATCGGCGTCTCGCCCTCGGCATACTCGCTGATCGCCGTGACCTCGTTGGCCCCGTTCACCCCGTGGTGCAGGTACCTCGTCGGGTCCGCCACACCGTCGCCGTCGAAATCTCCGGTGCGAATCACGCCGGGGTTGTTCCCCATGCCCGACCAATTGCCTAGGTTGTCCAGGCCCCAGGCCGCGGTTCGCCGAATGGGCGAGTCCTCGCCGATGACGATGCCCTGATTGTCGGCGGTCAACTCGCCCATCTGCACACCGGTCAACCGGTTAAGCGGGTCATAGGCGTACAGGCAAGACCGATCATTGACGTGCGGCGTGCCGCCCAAATCCGGCGCCTGTTCCACTCGTACGTACAGGAGATTACCCGCTGCTTGACAACCACAACCAGCACCGTAGCCGTGGCCGTACTGGTAGCGATGGATGGTGCCGTCGCTGCCGTCCTTGAAGTGCAAGTCCTTCACTCGCCCATAGCGGTCCAGGCCGGGATAGCCGCCGCTGGGGTCGGCGCCGGCGAAGGACTGACTCGTGCCGTTGCCCCACTGCGTGGCCACCCGTCGCGACGCGCCGGCATACTGATAGGTGGCCACCGGCGGCGCCCCGAGCTCCGGCACGCTGATGCTGCCGACCCGGCCCATGCCGCTACCGACGCTCCCATCGCTGCCGTAACTGAACGACACGCTGTGGCTGCTCCCGTCGATCCGCGCCGGGTACGTGATGCTCGCGAGCCGGTCATAGTTGTCCGCGCCGGCCGGGCTGTAGGCCCAGGTGTAGCCGACGACCGGGACCGTCGATCCGACGGGGAGAACATCACCGTGGCGCTGGCGCTCGGCGGTGAGGTTACCTCGGACATCGTAGTCAAACTGGTTCTGGGCGAGGAGCGTCCCCATGCTGCCGTCCCAGTGGCGCCAAGCGGCAACCTCGCTGAGCGAGCCGTTGTCGAGGTACTCGTAGACCAAGCGGTGGATCCGATTCGGGGGGAGAGTCTGCCCCTGTCCTGCCGGCGGCGTGACGTACCAGGCGGAGTCGTCGATCAGCGTCTCGACCCGCCGGCCGAGTTCATCGTAGTGGTGCGTGAACTTGATGCCCCGCTGGTCCGTCCGCGTGGCCACCGAGCCGTCGGAGTAGTAGGTGAACGTGAGCACGTCGTCCTCGCTCGGCTGGCTGGTGGCACGAGAAGGGAAATGAACCTTCTTGATGAACGAGTTATTCGCGCTGATCGGTGCGCCGCCGCTGTTGACCACGTCGGCACCGTACTCCAGCTCTGTTATCTGTTGTGGCGTTTGGCCGCCGGCGTCGGTCGGCAAGACCGCCTTTATGCGCACGAGCCTCCCGCTGTCATCGTAATCGTACGCCGTCCGCTGGATGAGCTCCGGATGGTCGAAGTCGTCGGCATTCTCCGTGGTCAATACCAGCCGGCCGAGATCGTCGTACTCCGAACGCGTGACCGTACCGTCGGGGTGAAAGGCGGCGGATTGATTGCCGGCCGCGTCGTACGCATAGCCGGTCAGCAGCGTGCCGGACGGAAGAGCATCCACAACGATCCCTGAGACTTGGCTACCCTCGTCATACTGCACCGGCGGGTCATCCGCGTCGTAGGCAGGCGCCGGCCCCGAGGCGAACACACCCTCGCTGTTGTTCGTGCCATAGTTGGCCGTGGCGATGACCTTGCCCGCCTGGTCGTACCAGGTGTGCGTGTACGACTTGACGCTGTCGGTGTCGCCCAGCTCTCCGCTGCCACCGCTGGGGAGGAGGTCGTGCCGTCGCTCGCAGTAGGTCGTTTGGGTAGCTCGGTCATTCCAATCGTAGACGGTCTCCGTCCGCGTCATCTCCGCCCCTCCCGCCCACGAGGATGAACGGAACTGCCTCCCCTTGGCGTCGTAGATGTACTTCTGCACGGGCGCATCGGGGCTAAGTACCTCCACCGGCTGGTTGCGATGGTTGTAGTAGGTCCGCGTGGCGGTGTAAGAGGTGCCGTTCGCAACTCCGACGTTGTACCGCCGGACCTCCTCCGCCTGCCCACGGGCGTTGTAGATCGTCTCCGTCAGGGCGATGGGGGCCGGCGAGGCACCAAGAATCGTGGCTGCGGCGATGCTCGAACCTTCCAAGGCCTCCCGCGGATCGGCATCGCCCCCGACAGGCGCCGTCGAACCGTATTCCGCAACCAGCCGCGGCCGGTCCAGGTTGTCGTACCACGTCAACGTGTGCGTCAGGGCCTCTCCATCCTCGCCGTTAGGCCCGGAGGCTCGGCACCGCTGCTCCCACACCGGCCGCATCCGCCAGTCGTACTGAATGTTGGTGACCCAGCCGATTTCATCTTCATTGGGCGCAATGCCGTCCACCCACCAGCCAGGCTGGGCATTCGGGTCAGGATTCTGCCCATCGGGGTCCCACAGCTGATACTGGTTAGTGGGCATGGCCCTGAAATGCCGTACCTTGACAAGTTGATCCGTGCTGTTGACCGCCTGCTCGCAGTCGGACTCGCAAGTCCCGCTGCCGTAGTATCGCTTCTCGACCAGCACCATGTTGTCGGGAAATTCATCGAGGTCGAGACAGCCGGTGTCCTCCGGATTCTCTCCGTCCGCACAGAGGATGCCGGTGCCCCAGAACTCGTGAATGTTGTCGGTTCCTCGATACGTGCCGCGCAGTCGGCCAAGCTCATCGTACACTCGTCGCGTGATTGTTCCATCAGGGCCCTGTACGCGGTTCAGCTCGCCATTTGAATCGTATCCCACACTGACTTCGACCTTGGGATTGCCCCCTGCGTCAGCGCGATTCATGCCCACAAGGCGGCCGTGCGAATCATACTGCGGTGTCGCATAGGAGAGCACTTGCTGGTTGGCCTCTTCTGCCTCTGTCCCCAACCCATCAGGTTCTAGGTCGGTACTCGTGATAGAGACCTCTTTCTCCTGCGTTAGCTTGCCTCCTTCGATCGTCTGTATTCGGACGGGCGACAACGTTGTCCACACCTGGCCAGGCTTGACTGACACGTCCGTCAGCACCCACTTCCTCAGGCTCCTCCCATCTGCATTGGGCACGACCGCAACCCGGTTTTCGCGCCCGTTTGGCAGTACAGTACGAACCAATCCCCATGTAGGATCATACTCGTATGTTGTGGTAAGTCGCAGTGCTGGAGGATCCTCAGCGGGCTCCCTCGCCCAACCAGCGGGCGGCAACATCTGCCACCCGCCGTCTGGAGGAAGAGTAGTATCAGCGTCGACGATTTGCGTGACTGGTTGTCCCCGGTCGTTGTAAGCGGCGTATTCGAGATACATCTCCTTGACGTTGTTCAGCCCGTCCTCCGAACCCCTTGCGACCCATGCCGTGTTGCCCCTTGAATCACACGCCACACGCTCCACTGCCCTATACGATTCAGTCGCGCTCCAAGCTACGGACGGTCGCTTGACCTCCTTTCTCTCAATAGGCGCGTCTTCGGGAGGCAAACCGCTCTTCAGAGTGTACGTTATCTCTGTCATGGCGCCCAAGGCGGAATTCGGATCCGTCACATGCGACGCAAACACAACCTCCTTTGTGATTAGTTCCGGCCTCTTGGGTACACCCCTTTCGAAACACCTTGTGTAGTATACCATCCCATTTCGACCCGACTTGAGCCCCTCAGCCTTGAGAAAGCCCCTGTAGAAACTCGAAGTCGACGCATCCCAGTAGTCATCGTATTCGTAGATGTGAATGAGGCCCATCGTGTTCTGGTTCTGATTGGCTTGTGAATCCCACCCCCGGCTGCGCTCCTCTGTCAGCCGCCCAAAGACGTCGTACACGAATTGTTCACTCTGGCCGCTTTGCTGCGTTTGCTGAAGCGCGCCGTCTACATATTGCCAGGTGCGGTCCCGAATCAGAAAGCCCGCCGGGTTCAACTCGACCACCCGCCGACTGTCAAGTCCCCTGGGTGGGAGGGACTCGCCGCCGACTCTGTACGGAAGCCCTCGCACGCTTTCGCTTTCTTTGTCGATGACAATCGTGAAGAACGGCTTGTCTAGCGGAAGCGCATACAAGCCCTCCTCGTGATGGCCGATTTGGCCCGTAAACGGGCAATAGCTTCCGTAAGGATAGCGAAACATGATCCATGAAGGGTCGAGGTTTTGCTCAACCTCACAATTCGATGAAACGGGGGGCTCGCAGGCGCTTGTCCCTTCAAGTTGCTGCGGGTACTGGGCGTAGTAATACAGATGGTATCGTCCGTTATGCTCGCTACGTGAGCGATCATCTCGTACATACCTTTCTCCCACGTACCAAAGGGGTTTGGTTCTACACAGGTCGGACCCGATGAAATCATCTATCAGTGAGCGGTGGCACCCATCAGAGCAAGCACTGCTGCTCGCCGACAAGTATACGTCCGCAAGTTCGGCCAGCGGCTTCTGCGACAGCTCGCCGGTGCCGTAATCGAAGAAGTCGGCTAGCTGTTCGGTATCGCCGGGATCATTTGGCCAATTAGGCAGCTCGAAGAGGAAGTTCGGATCAATACAGGACAGGCCAAGCCGCTGCTCTCTACCCTTGACCATCGCCGCAATCGTGTCGTTCTCGTACACTGCCTGAAGGCGGTAACCCCCGTTGGTCGCGGAGATCTCATCGGATGGGCTGGCCGTGGGTTCGTACCGATACATCGTCATTGTTCTGTGAGGCGGAGCAGATGTGCCATCCTCGTGATTCCATCGCGTAACCGTCGCTTTCACCAGCCGCCCCGCCGACAACCTGTATTGATCAGACCACTCATCTGCGGACAAAGCATTCTCGTATGCCCAGTTAGCAGGGCATGGGTCCCGCGCCTCCGGGTATCCTGGCCAGAACCGTTGACTGCTGTAGAGATAGTTTACCTCCATGATTAATTTGTCAGACCCGCCTTCCACCTGATCGATCGCGGGATGTTGTACCTGCTCGTCTAACGTTGGGTTGCCCTCCTCTCCACAGAAGGCCTCCGGCCCCAATGTCAGGCATGTCACCTCGGTAGGCAGGTCGGCCAATCCCTCATAGACATGAATCGAGTGAAGAGCATGTTGTCCAAATCCGTGCCATTGCACCTCCCAATCGCGACTAAGTTGCCCGAACGATCTATATGTATATAGCAATGTCCATGCCGTCTGACCGTTTGCAGCGACAAGCCGAATGCGCGACACCTGGCCTTTCTCGTTACAATTCTGGCAACACTCGCGGCAGCATGGCGTAGGCTCCGCGTACGCGCCTCCATCTGAAAGTAACCTGTGGTCATCACACGGCCATTGGTGGAAGCCGCAGTAATCGTATTGGATGCTGTTTCCGTAGCGATCGCTGATCTCCGTGACGAGACCGTAGTAGGGCATGCCAAGTCCACCGCGGGATTCCGGCTCATGCATGCTCAGGACGCTCCATTGCTGTGTCACGGGGCGCCTGAAAACCAGCCAGGGAGGGGCGCCTCAAACCCAGCCAGT
>CAYYBO010000095.1:0-12667 GCA_964470125.1 uncultured Planctomycetaceae bacterium
CAACCGATCAGCAGGCAGACGACGATCGCTCCATATAGCCTGGCCTTGCGCTCCGCCGGGGCGCCGAACTCGATCTTGCCCTTGAGCCAAGCCGCGACGGCGACGGCAAGCAGAAAGATCAGGCTCAGGTACAGACCGTAGTCGCCGAGTTGGCCCCGCAGCGGATAGAGCAGCCAGATGACCGTGGCCAGGAGCACGAAAGCCATAATGTGCTCGAAATCCTTCATCCAGGGACCGGGCTTGGGCACGAACCGCAGCCAGGCGGGGTTGAAGGTCAAGATCACAAAGGGCAGGGCCATGCCGAAGCCGGCGGCCACGAAGATCAAGCTGCCCTGCAGTGCGGGCTGCCGCGAGGCGTAGGCAATCGCCACGCTGAGCAGCGGGGCCGTGCAGGCCGTACCGAGCAGTGTGGCCAGCAGCCCCGTGCTGAAGGCCGACGTATAGCCCTCACGCGATTCGGCCTTTTGGCCGAGTTCGCTGACCACCCTCGGCGTGAAGAGAGTGAAGACTCCGAACAGACTCAAGGCCAGGGCCAGCACCACCGCGGCGACCACTAGAACAAACACCGGGCTCTGAAAAAGCTCTCCCCAGCCGATGCCGCCGAAGAACATCAAACAGGCAAACGCCACGAAGAACGCCATGATGCCGCCGGCGTAGGTCAGGCCTAGGCGAAACACCCGCCAGCGATGCTCGTGCGCCTGCCGCACGAATGACAAGACCTTCAGCGAGATGACCGGCAACACGCAGGGCATCAAATTCATCAGCAGTCCGCCCAGAAAGGCCAGGAGAATCGCCCCAAGATAGCCCAGGGCCAGCAGCGATTCCTGGAAGCGGAGCAGGAAGCTCGACCCCTCGCCGGCGATCTCCTGATCCTCCGTCGGCGTCGCCTTCCCGATCGGGCTGATTTCCGCCTCAGGCAAGGCCTCCGCCTCAGCCATCGGCGTCTCCTGTACGCTCGTCGCCGTCGAGGTCGCCTGGTCTTCCCTCGCGCCGCCCTCGATTTTGATGGGAATATCGAAGGCCACGTACTGCGGCATGTAGCACGTGCCTGTATCGCTGCAAATCTGGCTTTGCACGATGCCGCGGACGGAGCGCTGGGCGGCGTCCACGTTCTCGGCCACCTTGACCGGAATCCTGAAAACGATTCTGCCGCTGTACTCGCTCATTTTGCCGAGGACCCTGTCCATCCGATCATGGGCCTTCGGGTACACGACCTTGCCGATCTGGAGGCCTTCAGTTCTCTCCACGAAGACCACCGCCGGGATCAAGCCCTCCTGGGCTGGCTTGTGTGACTGCATGTGATGCTTGTCTGCGATTTCGACAGTTAGGGCAGCGGTGAATTCCTCGCCCGGTTTCACGGGTTGCCTATCCGGGGCGCCGCTGAGTTTCAGGTGCTTCGCCTGGCTTGCAGGCACCGGCAACGAGTCTTTGGCTCGTTCGAAGACTTCCTCGTTGGCGGGCTTGGCTTCCTCGGTTCTCGCGGCCACCGGCAGAATCAGGGAGACTTCCGCCCCTCCCCGAATGCATGCGTTCTTGCAGACCAGCCAACTTGCCCTGGCCTTGAGTGTGATTTCCTGACCGGGGGTGAGTGACTGGGGCGTGCGAACGGCGGTGAGGAAAAGCGGCGTCCCCTCAAGAATGTTCGCATCGCTCTCCAAGAACGAGTCGTATTTGAGTCGCGGCACGGGGTACTGCGTTGGGCCTACCTGGAAGCCGTCGGGCGCCACCCATGTCACTTTGGTGGGCAGCCCGGCGTCGGGCCCCGGATTCTGCCAGTAGATGTACCAGTCGTCGTCTACCTTCAGCGACACGGCGAGGTTCAGCACCTGCCCGGGCACGATGGCCGCCTGCTCGGCGAATGCCTGCATAGTGACGCGGCCGGCAACCTTCGGCTCGCTTTTCGGGGCGGCCAGGCCCGCGACCGGCCAAACTAACGTGGGCGCCCAAGCCACCGCGAGGCAGAGCACCTTAAGAACGGTCGCAGCCCATCCGCGCCTGTCAGGAGTCGCGCCCGCAGCCAGGTAGGAGAGGCGCCTTGCGGATCGGTCGTGCCGCCAGGTATCAGCCGATTTGGTCTTGCTGTTTGCTGCCATTGGTCCTCTGGGGTTGCCTGGGCTGGGCGAATCGGCCGCTCAGTGTCTCTATCGTAGGCCGATAGGCCGCCTCACCCTTTTCGGCATTCTATAGGCGGGAGGCCGCCAAACCCATTGCCCTACCGGCTGCCGTTTGGTCCAAACCGGGGTCACCGGGCTATTGCTCAACCGAGTCGGAAATGTTACAACAGGTGGTGCGTCTTCTTTCTCCGGCACTTGGGAGTTCTGGGAGACACGGTCAGAGCAGCTCGTCGCCGCGTAGGGGCCACTCGCACGGCAGAGTTCGCGCGCACGCGCCGTGATAACGGGGCGTGGTGCCGGCAGATGACTGAAGTGAAGGGCTCAAATCCAGGAGGGCGATGCCATGGGTAGCGGGATTGCGCCACGCACGCAACCTGGGGCTTATCCGTTGGTGCTGGGCATTGGATTTGCGGCGGGCTACTGGATCATCGCCTCTGCCGCGCAGGCCTTCATCTTTCAGCACGGTCCATTCTTGAACCAGCTTCTGTCAAGAGACGCCGTCGACTTGAGCGGCAGGTTGGTGGCGGTCTCGTTTCTCATTGCCATGGGCCTGATGGGCGGGAGGAGGCTTACAGGGGGCCTCACTCGACGAGGAAGTCTACCTCCGCCGGCGGCAGCCCACCGCTGGAGCGATTCAGCGGTGAGGACTGCGCAAGAGACTGAGGAGAGATACCGAACGCTTGTCGAGAACATCGATATCGGAATCACGTTGATCGACAAGGATTACAACATCCTGATGACCAACGCGGCGCAGGGAAAGTTCTTCCATAAGCCGGTCTGCGAGTTCGTGGGCAGGAGATGTTACGCGGAGTTCGAGAAGCGAACGGACGTTTGTCCGCACTGTCCGGGCAAGGTCGCGATGAGTAGCGGTCATCCGGCCGAAGTCGAGACGCTAGGTGTGCGTGACGACGGCACTTCGTTCCCGGCGCGCATCCGGGCATTTCCGATGAAGGGGCCTGATGGCGCCGCCAACGGATTAATCGAAGTGGTGCAGGACATCACCGGGCAGCGGCAAGCCCAGGAATTGCTCCAGCGAAGCGAGGAGCGTTTCCGCTCTCTCTGTCAATTCGTCCCGATCGGAATCTTTGTCACCGACCAGGCAGGCGACTGCACGTACGTCAACAACTGTCTCCAGAAGACTGCCGGGCTGACTCTCGATGAGTCTCTGGGCATGCAGTGGACGCGACTGATCCACTCCGATGATCGCGAGGGTATGCTCGCGGCCGTGGCCCAGACCATCCAGACCGGCAGCGAATTCTCCCGGGAGTGCCGGATCGTCACGCCCTCTGGAGAAGTCAAGCAACTCGCGATCCGCGCCGTCTGGCTGCGCGACGCCCAGGGCGCCCGCCTTGGACAAGTCGGCGCGATCGAGGACATCACTGATCGCAGGAAAGTCGAGGAGGCTCTCCGGGAGAGCGAGCAACTTTTCCGCAACCTCGCAGAGACCATTGACGCCTCCATCTGCATCGTGCAGAACGGACTCGTAAAGTACGTAAACCCCTGCGGATGCCGCCTTCTCGGGTATTCGGCGGAGGAACTCATCGGCAAGCAGCCCTGGCTCTTCGTGCATCCGGATATGCGCGAGGCGATTCGGTCGCGGCTTCTACGGCGTGAGCAGGGGCATCCGGAGCCGACGCGCTATGAGTTGAAAGTCCAGACCGGCGACGGCGGCGAAGCCTGGCTGATGCAGTCGGTTACCAGCGCCACATACGAAGGAGGGACGGTGGTGCTCTCCGCGGCCATTGACATAACCGAGCGGAAGCTGGCGGAGCGAGCCCTGCGGGAATCGGAACTCAAGTACCGCACTTTGGTGGAGCAGTTGCCGGCCGTCATCTACACCGCCGCTTTGGATGCCGCCAGCACGACGATCTACGTAAGCCCGCAAGTCGAGCGGATTCTCGGATACTCGCCTGAGACTTACCGGGCGAATCGGGATTTGTGGCGGCAGAAGACACACCCGGACGATCGTGAAGGTGTGTTGCGAGAGGTCGTCCGATGCCACAAGGAGGGCGTGCCCTTTGCCTGCGAATACCGCATGGAGGCGGCGGACGGGCGGACCGTCTGGCTGCGCGACGAAGGGGCCCTGGTGAGGGACCAGCACGGCCATCCGCTGTTTGTCCAGGGGGTGATGTTGGACATCACTGACCGCAAGCGGGCCGAGGAGGAGACGCGGAAGTTCAAGACCATCTGCGACTGCACTCCTCACGGTTGTGCGATTTCCGATGTCAGCGGCAGGCTTCTGTACGTGAATGCCGCTTTCGCCGAGATGCACGGGTATACTCCCGAGGAGTTGCTCGACAAGCCCCTTTCCGTGTTCCACAGCGAAGAGCAGATGCCGAAGGTCAATGAACTTCTTGACCGGCTTATGCGCGAGGGCCAGTTCGTCAACGAAGAGGTCTGGCACACGAGACGAGACGGCAGCGTCTTCCCGACGTTGATGGACGGTGCAGTGACCGCGGATGCAAGCGGCAGACCGCTGTTTTTCTCCGGCATGGCCGCGGACATCTCCGAACGGAAGCAGGCCGAGGCGGAGTTGCGACGGCAGGCCCTGCTGTTCGAGAACATCACCGACGGCATCATCGTCACCGACAGGCAGGGCCTGATCGTTGATTGGAATCCCGGGGCCGAGCGGATATTTGACTATTTCAAGCACGAGGTGCTCGGCAAGAGCCCGGAGATGCTTGATCGCCGAGAGGAGGCCTCTCTCATCACGGAGGATATCCACCTGGGCATCCAGCGTGACGGCTACTGGTGCAGCGAAGTCAACTTCATTCGCAAGGACGGAACCGAAGGAGTCTGCGAGGCGTTTCTCGTTCCTCTTCGCGACGAAGCAGGAGAGTGGATCGGGACGGTGGCCGTAAACCGTGATATCACCGCCCGCAAGCTGGCCGAGAGAGAACGAGCCCGCCTCGAGGCCCAATTGCACCGCGCCCAGAGGCTGGAAGCCGTGGGAACACTGGCCAGCGGAATCGCCCACGATTTCAACAATCTTCTGACCGCCATTTTCGGTTATGCGGATTTAGCCAGGGACTCCCTGCCCGAGGAGCATGCGGCGCGGCGGTCGCTGGACATGATCGAACAGGCGGGCAAACAGGCTCGCGGCGTCATCAGTTCGCTGATGACCTTCAGTCAGAAGGCCGGGCCCAAGAAGGCGCCGGTCGATCTGGCCGGCTCTCTTGCCGAGACCCAGCAGTTCTTGCGGCGTCTACTGCCGGCGGTCATCGAGATCGAGGAGGACATACCCGCCGACGATCAGTTGTGGGTCAACGGCGACGCCGCTCAACTGCAACAGGTCTGGATCAACCTTGCGGTTAACGCTCGCGACGCCATGCCCGGTGGGGGGCGGCTGAAAGTGACCCTCCGCGGAGAAGACCCGCAACTGACGGGTTCCCTTCCCGGCCCCGGGGCTTCGGGCACGCCCAGAGCAGTGGTGGTCATCGAGGACACCGGCGCGGGCATGTCAGCCGAGGTGTGTTCGCGAGCGTTTGATCCGTTCTTCACGACGAAGCCCCGCGAACAGGGCACGGGGCTGGGCTTGGCGGTGAGCCACGCCATCGTCGCCCGGCACGAGGGTGAAATCCGGATTGAGTCCGAGGAGGGAAAGGGAACACGGGTCTCGGTGTCCTTGCCCTGTTGCCGCCGGCCGGCGACGACCATCGAGTCTTCCCGAGCGGCCGCTCAATCTGCCGGTCAGGGCGAGACCATCATGGTCGTCGAGGATGATGAGCACGTGCGTTCCATCCTGGTCTCCGCCCTTCGATCACAGGGCTACGATGTTCTACCCGCGGCAGACGCGCAGGAGATGCTGAGATTCATTCAGCGGCGTGCCCAGGACATTCACCTGGTGCTGCTCGATCTTGACATTCCTCAGGCCGGCGGGGCGGGCATTCTGCATCAGACGCTTGACGCTTTACCCAACGCCGTGGTTCTCGTGATCACCGCCCAGGTTGACCAGGATCTTCAAAATGCCGCGGATGGCAGACAATTCCTGCTGCACAAACCGTTTACCATTTTGGAATTAAGCGAGCAAGTCGTCGGGCTGATCCGCCAGGCCCGCGAGCGGCGCGCCAGAGAGAAGACCGCATGAGCAAGAGCCTTCGCATTCTGCTTGTGGACGACCATGCCATCATGCGTGCCCCTCTCGCCGAACGCTTGCAGAGAGAGCCGGACTTCAGCGTGGTGGGGCAGGCGAGCACGGCCGACGAGGCGGTGAGCAAAGTGAAGGCGTGCGATCCGGATATCATCTTGATGGACATCCAGATGCCGGGTTTGAACTGCTTCGATGCCGCCAGGAGTGTGGCGGCGATTCAACCGCGGGCCCGGATCATCTTCCTGAGCAGCTTCGTGCAGGACCATTTCATAGACGAGGCTCTGGCCGTTCGAGCGAGCGGCTATCTGACCAAGAATGAAACGCCGGAGACTGTGATCACGGCCATACGGGAGGTCGCCTCCGGGGGAGCCTATTACTCGGAGAGAATCCGCTCGCGGATCGTGATCGATCCGGCCGGCGCACGGCTAGGCGAAGCACGGCGCTCGCGAGCCGCGACGTTGAGCCGCCGGGAGAAGGAGGTTCTCCGCTACATCGGTCAGGCGTTAGACCGACACACCATCGCGGAGGTGATGCACCTGAGCCCCAAGACCGTGGACCACCACATTACTGCAATCATGGACAAGCTCGGCATCCACAACCGGGTGGAACTCGCCCGCTTCGCCATTCGGGAGGGGCTTGCGGAGGCCTGACGGCCCGCCGGGCCGCTTGAACCGCGCCCCTGGGGCTGGTCGCTTCCTTCGCGATACCAGCCCGCCGCGGCTACTATCCCTCTTCTTATGATGGACGTACTGAATCCATACTGGGGCCCGGCCGCCGGCGTGGCGACATCCGTGTTGTGGTCGTTTACCGCCCTTTCGTTTACCGCCGCCGGCAAGCGCATCGGCGCTACTGCCGTCAACACCACGCGGATAGGCCTGGCGATCGTCTGGCTCGGCATCACCCACCGCCTGCTCAGCGGTTCCTGGATACCCCCCGCCTGCGCGGGCCAAGTCTGGCTTTTGGCTCTCTCCGGCCTCTTGGGCTTGACCATCGGCGATTTGGCGCTCTTTCGCTCCTTCGTGGACATCGGACCCAGGCTGGCCATGCTCATAATGACCACGGCGCCGCTGTTGGCCGCGATTTTCGGCTGGGTCGTCCTGGACGAAACACTGGGCGGGATCGCCTGGTTGGGCATGGGCCTTACTATCGGCGGAGTAGCCTGGGTCGTCCTCGAACGCCCCGCGGATGTGTCTGCCAGGCGTCGCCGCGTCCGGGGTCTTGTGCTGGCCTTAATCGGAGCCGTTTGCCAGGCGGCGGGCAGTCTCCTCAGCAAGAGCGGCATGGGGCACGGCTGGCTTCCGGAGAGCCAGTTTCTCTCGCCCCAGGCGGCCGCCCTCGTTCGAATGTTCTTCGCGGGCGTCTTCAGCCTGCCGACCATCGTCTGGCTGGCCCGGCGCCCGCGCCCGATCGCGTCTAGCCCCCAGGCGGCGCTCGCCACAAGACGAGAAGTGCATTTGGGCTACATTTTCACTTTCATCGGGTCCATCGTCGGGCCGTACCTCGGCATGTGGATGTCCCTCGAGGCCTTCCACCGAACACCGTTGGGCGTCGGGCAAACGCTCTGCTCGCTCTCTCCGGTCATCATCTTGCCATTGGTCATAGCCGTGCAGAAAGAACGCGTGACGGTCCGCGCCGCCTTGGGGGCCGTGGCCGCAGTGCTCGGAACCGGCCTTCTCTTCTTCTGCGATGGAGTTGGATGACAGGCCCGCGGCAGTGGGGCGGCCAATCCGGGCTGAACAGTCGGTTGCACTTCTGCTCCGATCTGCTCCTGTCACGCCTCCGGAGTGTAGCGACTCCGCATTATCGCTCGTTAACCGCGAGCCGGCCCGGGGGAGCTTGGCTGACGGCGGCCCTGAATCTTAAGCTTGTTGAGAGGCAGGCCCTTGAGGGCTGGCGCCTCGCAATATTTTTGGAGCGAACGGGACTCGAATGACCCCTCTCTTTACAACTGCTTCGGCGGGAATGAGGCGGAGCGCCTTGGCCGTCGAGGCGATTGCTCAATCGATCACGCAGACAGCGATCACGGAGGTCGGCGCGGGTCATGATCCCGCCGGGGCCGATGGTGTCCTGCCCGGGCAATATCCGGCCGGGAGTCTCCATTCTTGCGGCAAGGGGGAGTCTGCACCGGCCTGCCATGCGGATCTGGCGGCAGAGCTTGTTGACTTGCGGCGGCAGCACGTCGCCTACGATGCCAACGCGGTGACCATTCGCGTCGGTAACAGCATGCTCGGCGTGCTGTTGGACTTGATCGGTTGAGAAAAGTGGATCGGCGGCGGCGCGGGGCGGGGCATAGGCCTGCGGCCAGTCCTCGGGCCCTAGGGTTTGGCCGGCAGGGGGATCGTGGAACTCGCCCGTTTGGCCTCTTCCTTGGTCCTGCGGAGCCACTCGAGGAATCTCTCCTCGGTCGGCAGGGGGTTCACATACATCGGCGCTGCCACCATTCTCGCGGAGGGGTCGCACATCACGCACACTTGTGGACTCTGGATTCCGTAGCGCGTTCTGTAGGGTCCTGCCCAGGCGAACTCCAACTCGACGTTGACTGTGTCCATCAATTCGTTCTTGACCGCGGCGCTTTCCAGGATATTCAACTTCATGTTTCGGTGGTGCGTCGAGTCCCAGGCCTTGAAGTAGAAGAGGAGAGGTTTGTTCTCCTCCTTGGCCAAACGCTCGCCGAAGCCGGGATCGAGATACCAGGTCGGTCCGCAGCCGCCGGCGAGGAGCACGAGCAGACCCGCGCTAAGCCGCAGCCTGGCCGGGATCCGGTTTGATCGGTTGGTCATCATCTCGATCGAGCCCTTTGCTGTGATTGACGCCCTCGCAATCCCACGCCCATCATCCGCCGCGCCGTCCCCGCCGCCTGCCCCGTCTGCGACCGACGGAATCTCGGCGGTGATCGTGCGAATCCCGGTCCTGATCGCGCGGCCCACTTGCGGGGCCGCGATCGGGAAGCGAGCGGGCGGCAGCCCTCGGGGCTTGTGGCGGTCGGTTGGGGCGCCGATCGGGCACGGCGTTCCGGCCGGGTTCGTGGTCTGACAGAGAGGCGGGCACGTCCCGGCCTCGCCGGTCGATGCACGAGATTCTGATGTCATCGACGTTCAAATCCTCCTTGGCATGGATGCGAATGGATTGACCGGTGGCCCTTTCAAGATCGGTCAGTTGATGGCGTTTGCGGTTCAGCAGATCGTGAGCGACTTGAGGCGAGACACACACGTCCACGCTGGCCACGCCGTCTCGATTACAGGCAAGGCGGATTTGCCTCATGACATCAAGGCCGGCCGACTCCGGGGTCTTCACCCGCCCGCTTCCGCTGCAGCGGGGGCACTCCCGAAAGATGCTCTTGGCGAACGAAGGCCGCTGGCGCTGGCGGGTCATCTCCAGAATGCCGAACTTGGATATCCGCAGAAGTTTGGCCCGCTCCTTGTGCTTCTTGAGGGCTTCCGCCAGTCGGCGCTCCACGGCCCGTCGGTGTCGGTCTTGAGTCATGTCGATGAGATCGCAGATGATCAGGCCGCCGAGGTCGCGAAGCCGCAGCTGCCGGGCGATCTCGTCGACCGCCTCGAGGTCCACGCGATAGGCGGTCTCCTCCGCGTTTTCCGGCACGCGGAAGCGGCCGGAGTTGACGTCAATGGCCACCAACGCCTCGGTCTGCTCGATGACCAGCGATCCGCCGCAGGGCAGGGGGACGTACTTCGAGTGAAGTTTGTCGATTTCAGACTCGATTCCATAGCGGTGGAACATCGGTTCCGAACCACTGTACTCGACGACCGCATCCTGGGATCGCGGGCTGGCGATAGCGAGGAAATCTCGTACGCGAGCGGCAACCGTGGGGCTGTCCACGATGATCCGGCTGAGACTGGCATCATAAAGGTCCCGGATGGTGCGGATGACCAGGTCGGATTCCTTGTACAGCTCGGCCGGCGCGGGCTCCTTGCTCAACCGGGTGACGACCTTTCGCCAGAGCCTCGTCAAGTAATTGAGGTCCCGCTGCAAATCGCGTTTGGGGCGGTCGACGCCGGCGGTGCGGACGATGAATCCCATCCCCTTGGGGAGCGAAAGCTGCCCGAGAACATCGCGAACGCGGCGGCGTTGTTCCTCATCCTCGATCTTCCGGGATACGCCGAGTTGATCCATGTCCGGCATCATCACGAGGAAGCGGCCTGGAAGCGAGATGTAGCTGGAGAGGGTGGGGCCCTTGGTGCCGATGCCTTCCTTGATGACCTGGACGACAATCTCCTGGCCGCGACGCAGGCAGCTCTGAATCGGCGGTCTGTGTCGACGAGGGGTCTTCTTGCCGACCAGCTCCGGCTCGCCGCGACTCTCGGGGAAATACTTCGGGTGTAAATCGCTGACGTGCAGGAATCCGTTCAGCGGGAGGCCGAAGTCGATGAAGGCGGCTTGGATGGAAGGTTCGACGTTGGTGACTCGGCCCTTGTAGATGTTGCCGACATTAGAGGTCGCAGTCGCCCGCTCGATGTACAACTCCTCCAATCTGCCGTCGCACAGGAGAGCAATCCGGCACTCATCGCTGTCCGAGACGTTGATGAGCATCTCGCGTTTTTCGGTCGTCGTCTTGTCGAGCTGCCCGGCGGGGGCGAGCCTTGCCTGCGACGCGGGTCGTTCCGTGTCCCGGCCGGATCTGGTTTCGACAACGCCGGTTTCATCCTCTTCGCACTCGGTTACTTCCTCGAAGTCGATCATCTGGGCAAATGAGTCGGCCTCCGAGGGGGGTACCAGACGAGTGGGATGATCGGCCTGCACAATGGAAACCGCCGGCGCCGGGCTTGAATCCCGAACATTACCCGATCGATCAGAAATCGGCAGGCTGCTGCCGTCCCGCACTGGCGGGGCGCCACGGGCCCCTTGAGACTCTCTTTGTTGGGGCCTCTCCTGGGTCGGTGGTTGCTCCACCGCTTTGGCCATTCCGAGCCTTGCCTCAAGGCGTTCAATGGCCGGCACGGCGGCGACTTCGCGTGCTTCGCTTCTCGCTTCAGCCCCGCGCCGGGACCTGCCGCGGCGTCCTCTTCTCGGCCCAACAGAGCTATCCTCGGCCGTGCCCGGCGGCTTGCCGCTGGCATCGGCGGGGGGGGGAGTCGCGGTCTCGATCGGCTTTCTGCCGAGGCTTGCCGCCGGTTCTTCGGCGATTCCGGCCCGGAAAACCGTCTCCGGCTCCAGAATGCCGGCGCCGAAGCCGGATTCGCGAGTCAGGGCGATGGAGAGCCCAGCCGGAGCGGGCGGCGCCTCGATGACCGGCGGGGGAGCCGGCTCAACCGCGGGGGGCGCTGATTCCTGGATGGTCTCGGCCGGCTTGAGAGCGGTCTTTCGTCGACGGACGGGACGTTGAGTTGTGTTTGTCTTCTTACCGCGTGGAGTTTTCTTTGCCACGATGTACTTCTCCGAGGGATCTCATCGGCTGATTTGAGCCAGGGCGGACGGCTCGCTAGGGTTCGTAGAGGACCTTCAGCCTGCACAGCCGGTGAAGATGATCCTGGCTCGGCAAGCCGAGCTGCTCGAGCACCTCGCCCGGACGGGCGGTTCCTTCAGGCGTAATCCTCTGCGACCAAGTCACGCTGTCGGGACCGACCTCGATGGTTGAGAGGTACGGCCGGATGTCCACTGGTTTGCTCGGGCCGCCCGGCACCGTGCGCCGCAGCAGCACCTGTCGGCATTGGAGCAAACGGCCCGCCGCGTCATCGACAGATGCACGGAGCGAACCATCAATGCCGAGCGAATACCAAGCCTCTCGTGGAAGCCGGCGGTCGCCGTCATCCAGTGGTTCGGCAGACAGCAACTCCAAACCTGGCGGCATCTCCGACTTCAGCCCACGCAACACGTCATCCGGCGTTGCCTGCGAAGCCAACTCCACAAGGAGCAGCTCATCCTTCGAGGTCACGCCGACCGGTCGCGGCAGGGCGATTCTCAAGCGGGGCTTGGGGTTAAAACCCTCCGAGTACCGGAGCGGAATCCCCGCTCTCACCAGCGCCCGCTCAAACAGTCGCAACGAATCGTGGTGCGAGATAAACCGCAGGTCATCCTCGACGGCGTACCGAATCGCCAAGCAAATGCGCAATCCGTTCGCGATCCCTTCCTTTGTTCGATGTTCCTCACGCCAAGCCGAGCGCTGACACCACGCCCGGCCACAACGCGTTTCTCATGACCCGCCTTTCCGTGACCTCGACGCGGCCTGCAAGACGCCAAGCCACGTCTGCGTCCGGCGCGGGTTGCGGGCGGGCACGTCGCCGGCGGCACTGGCCGGCTTTCGGGCCCCCCCGCGACCCGCCCGCAGGAACGCCGCGGAAATCTGTTGGCTCTGCGTGGATGGCGTGTGCTGGAGTCCTACTAGGCCGGCGGCTCTCATAGGTCTCCCCACACTTTACGGGTTTCATCACGCAGATAGTTTAGCACCTCCCGCTCGCTCTCAAACGACAGAACCCGGCGCCGGACCCGCTCGGCATCGGTCATGGTG
>CAYYBO010000096.1:0-12651 GCA_964470125.1 uncultured Planctomycetaceae bacterium
GAGTTCAGACGTGTGCTCTTCCGATCTGGGTTCGAGTCCCTGGTCGCGCAGTTCTCACTTCCGTAGCTTCCCCTCGCACGCACGCGCACAGGTTCGTATTTCGCAAGGACCTACGGTTGTCGCCGTGCTCGGGGCCGATGCCGCCTCCGTCGAACCGAATCGCACCGCTTCGTCGCGATTCGTCCCCCAAGTGGTGGGGGAAGTGGTGGGGGTCGTCGCCAGACGATGCAGGCCGCTCGGCCCGCGCGTTGTCGGTCCCCGTTGCCGCGAGCTGTTGCTGGTCGGAGAGAGGAGCGCCGGCGGGACCAGGTCAGCAGTGCCGCGATGAGCGGCGCGGTGCCGTGTTGTTGGATGCGGCTCGCGTGTGTCGGCATGCCTGGATTTTCAGGCTGAGCGGCACGGATCCTCAGTCTGCGGGCGAGGACTGCTGTCAGATCCACGGTTCGTCAAGGGCGGACCGGAGCCTGAGGCCGCCCAAGGTCTCGGCTTCCTGGCGGCTCGTACGGTCTCAAGATCGCGCGACAAGTCAGTGATATGCAACCGGGGAGTACCCTCGCCGGCGTCGGTGACATACAATCCGCCGCCGTGCCATCGAGAGCGGTTTCCATCATAGTTCCCACCTACCGCGAGGCGATGAACATCCCCGTGCTCGCGCGGCGTGTCTTCGGCGTATTGGCGGCTGCCGACATCAAGGCCGAGATGATATTCGTTGATGATGACAGCCGAGACGGCACCGATGCCGCCGTTCGCGAGTTGGCCGCCGAGTTTCCGGTTCGGTTGATCATCCGCAGCGGCCAGCGAGGACTTTCTTCCGCGGTAATTCGGGGTTTTGAGGCGGCCGGCAACGATATTCTGCTTTGTATGGACGCCGACCTTTCGCATCCGGCGGAGTCACTGCCCGCGATCATCGCGCCGGTCGCCGACGGCCGCGCCGAGTTTTGCATCGGCTCGCGCTACACGCTTGGCGGCAGGACCAAGGAGGAGTGGGGATTGCTGCGGAGAATCAACTCTCTCGGCGCGACCTGGCTGGCCCGGCCCTTGACGGCGGCGTGCGACCCCATGGCCGGCTTCTTTTGCCTTCGGCGAGAGACTCTGGCGCGGGCGGAGCAGGCCGGGCTGAATCCAATCGGTTACAAGATTGCATTGGAGATCATGGTCAAGGCTCGATGTGAAGAGGTCGCCGAGGTGCCGATCGAGTTCTCGGAGCGATTGCACGGCAAGAGCAAGCTGAGCCTCAAACAACAATTGCTCTATCTTCGGCAACTCGCCGGCTTGTATTGCTTCCGATGGCCGCTGCTGAGACCCCTGCTGGGTTTGTTCGGGCTCACTCTGGCGGGCGTGACCATCGCGTACCTGGCAGCGCGCTGAGCAACGCGCCCGGGAAAGCTGGTGCACGATTCCTGCGTGGCCCGTCTTGTGTAGTGCCAGCGCGTTGCCCCTAACCTTATGGGTGTGATATGGTTAGAAGATGGCGCGAGGTTCAGTGTGCATGGCGCTGGCGGCGGCTCCTTTTTTTGTCTTGATTCGTGGTGTTCACAGGCTATCCTGAAAGCTCTGGCCAGGGCTTCGGCGCCCCGCGTGTCCCCCCCCAACACGCACCCGAACCCTGGCCTTTCTTTTCCCTTGTTTTTCCTCGTTGAATGCCGCGGTGAGCGGATGGCTTGCCGAAAGGCAGCACGCACGGGGGAGATCTCGCCTGCGGGAGGAAAGCCGCTGCGACCGCTCGGACGCCGACGCAGCAGTCATCGACCAAGGCAGTTGGTCTTGGGGGCCGGGATATCGTATTCTGGTGACATGCAAAAACCCAACCAATCCCAGGCGGAAGCCGGGGAAGTCCGTACCGATCCGGGAAGATCAAGATGCCGGCCGTCGAGCGATTTGCTCGACGCCTTGAGCAGAGTCCACTGCCCATTCATCGTGGCCCACGTCACGCCGGACGCTGATGCGGTCGGGGCCATGCTGGGTCTGGCAGCGGCCTTTCGTGAGCACGGCGTTGCGCCGGTGGTCGGTCTGCCCGGCGCTTCCCTGCCGGCAAAGCTTCAGTTTATGGCCGGCCTGGTTCCGGAGACCTCAATTGTCCCGGAGTGGAAAGCCGACAGCAAGTACGACGCCGCCATTGTGCTCGATACGGCCAGCGAGAAGCGGGTGAACATTCATCCGCCGATTGACTTCAACGGGAGCCTGCCGGTATTCAACATCGACCACCATCTTACAAACACGGATTTCGGCAGGTTCAACTGGGTCGATCCGCAAGCGGGCAGCACGTGCGAATTGATCGCCCGCCTGTTGGAGGAGCTTGGCTGGAGGCCCACGCCCGCCGCCGCCTCACTGCTTTACGCGGGGATTTACGGTGACACAGCCGGTTTCAGCCTTCCTTCGACGACCGCCGAGGCGATGGAAATCGCCGCCGACCTGATTCGCTGCGGGGCGGACGTGGGCTACATCGGCGAGCAGCTTTGCCGTTCACAGGATCGCGGCGATTTTGAGCTGCTCAGGCGGGTCTACGACAACACCCGGCTTGTCGCCGAGGGGCGCATCGCGTACAGCTCTCTCACGCACAGGGAGATTACGGAAGCCGGTTGTACCGCGGACGACATCGACGACCAAGTCTCCATTCCGCGGGCGCTGAAGGGTATACGCCTAGCCTTCCTCTTTTCCGAGGGTGAACCGGGAGTGATCCGCGTCAACCTGCGTGGCGAGGGCCGAGTGAGCGTGCTGGAGGTAGCCAGGAGATTCGGTGGCGGGGGGCATGCTCAATCTGCGGGCATCCGCTTCCACGGCAAGGCGATGGATGACGCCATCGCCGAGGTGTTGAAGGCGGCCACCGAGCACTTGGGGACGCTGGATCGATCCTAGATCGGTGTGCCGGGCTCCGGCTGGAGTCGCTGGGCCGCTCAGTTCACCAGAACCATGCGAAACCGTGCCTGGTTCTTTCGCACTTTCTCAATCGCGGCGTTGACCTCGGCCATGGGCATGACCTCGACTTGGGCTCTGACGTTGTGCCGGGCGGCAAAATCGAGCATCTCGCGGATTGTGGAGCGGCTGCCGATGACGCTGCCGCGGAGCCCCTTTTTGCCGACGATCAGCGCACCGGCGGGAATATCGAGCTTGCCGGGGGATGCGCCCACCAGCAGCAAGGTGCCCTTCGGCCGCAGGACGCCCATCCAATGCCCCCAGTTCAGATCCGCCGTCACCGCGGAGACGAGCAGGTCGATGGAAGAGGCGGCGCGGTGCATCTGTCCTGTGTCGCCGGCGTGCACGAAGTGGTCCGCTCCAAACCGCCGCGCCGCCTCGGCTTTGTTCGGCGACGTGGAGAACGCCGTCACCTCGCAACCGAAGGCGTGCGCGAATTGGAGGGCCAGGTGCCCCAACCCGCCGATGCCGATGACGCCCACACGCGAGCCGGGGCGGGCATTCTCCTTGAGCGGTGAATAGACAGTCGCGCCGCCGCAGAACAGCGGCGCCGCTGCGTCGGAACCGAGAGACTCCGGCAAGGGAAACGCAAAACGGCCGTCCACGCGGACCGCCTCCGCGAAACCGCCGTGCCGCCCGACGATGGTACCCTGCTGCTTGGGGCAGCAGGTTTCGTCGCCCTGCACGCACCACTCACACTGCATGCAGCTCCCGCTCTGCCAGCCGACACCCACCCGACCGCCCTTGGTCAGATGCGTCACCGCCGATCCCACGGCGGCAACGACGCCAACGATCTCATGGCCCGGCACCAGAGGATAGCGGCTGGACTTCCAGTCATCGTCGATCATGTGGATATCGCTGTGGCAGATGCCGCAGTGAGTGACGGTGATCTCCACGTCCTCCGGACCGAGCGTCGGCGGTTCATAAGTGAAGGGCTCCAGCCGTCGCCCTCTTGCCATGGCGGCGTGCGCTTTGATGGTCATGCTCTTTACCCCTGGGCGGTCGGCGCGTGTCAGCGCCAGTCAGATTCCTCACTCATCGTTTTTCGTATCGGTACGCCGTTGGCCGCTGAGAGGCTTGATGATCTCTCGCAGGAGATCCGGCTTGGAGCCGTCTCGGCGCAAGCGGGCGTATTTCTGGCCTTCATGATAGTCCAACGTGCGAATACTGAAGTAGTCGGCGTTCTCGATCAACAACTCCAGCGGTGTCTGGAGTTCCTTTGTCGAGGCGATCGCCGAGAAGAGTTCATCCAGGGTGAAGCGGCGCATGTTCACCCCTGCGATCTTCATGCCCGGCGCGACGCCCGCTCGATCGGCCGCCTCGCCCGGCACAACGTCCACGACCGTTCCGTTATCGTTCACCCACAGGCCGATCGAGGCGGAGAGGTCCGTCGCCTGCGCCCAATGCTGGTCCCAGGCCTGCTGGACGTAGCTGGGCGTATCAGCATACACAAGCTGCCACCCGCTGAGTTCAATCCCGCGAAGTGGAGCTTCTTCGGAGACGCCGGCGGCCCGCTTCTCGAAGAACTCGGCCCAATCGTAGGGCGCCACCGTCTTCAACTCGCCGATGACCTCCTCCAAGGTGTACGGCTTGATCGTCGACGGGCCGTCCGCCTTACCGAAGAACTGCCGACAGAAGTCATCCAAACTCCGTTGTCCCCTGCTTTCCGTGCGGATAATGCAATCCGCCTCCAGCCAGATCATTGCCCCTTCAGCGTACACATCCCACTGTGACCGGCGCCAGGCGGCGCCGTCTGAGCGGTTGCCATCGAAGACGTGGAAGGCCGCGGCGGCGTCATCGAGCGGTCTCCACCGGCGTCCGCGGTTGTTCTTCATATACTGAGCATAGAGGGCGAGCGAGTCGCGGAATTCGGCCGGCGAAGAGAGTCCGCAGCGAGTGCTGAGGACGGTGTCCAGATAGTCCGTCAGGCCCTCGTAGATCCACAGCAGCCGCGTCCGCAGCGGTGCCTGGTAGTCGGGGGTGACCATGTCGCGAGGGCGGCGGAACTTGCCGTTCCAGGAGTGAATATACTCATGCGGCAAGAGGTCGGCGTACGCGGTCATGAGGGCGTCGTCAAGAAACAGCCTTTCGGGGACGCGGTTGTCGCTGCAGTGGCGATGCTCCAAGCCGAAATGGGCGAGGTGGTCGCTCAGGGCCACCAGGAAATGGTAGGAGGTGTACGGCCTGGACCCAAACATGGCCCCGGCCTCAGCGACCATGGTGTCGAGCCTGCCGGCCAAAGACGAATCCAGGCGGAGCGCCTCGGGGCTGTCGGCGGCGAGGTGCAGGTAGTGCGCCGGTCTCTGGGACGGCCCGATGGTCAGTTCCTTCATGTATTGGCCGCAAAGGACCGGCGAGTCGATCAGCGTCTCCAGCGAAACCGGCGCGAATGCAGCCTTCGCTCCCGAGCGATTCTCGACCGGCAGGGCGGAGGCGAACTGCCACCCCTGCGGCACGGCAATCTCGGCGCGGCACTCTATTTCGCTGGGGGAGCTCCCCTTCGGATACAGTACAAAGTGGTTCCAACTGATGACTGCGAGCTTGGCCGAACAGGAGGCCCCGGCGGAGAACCTGCCCGCCGAGGCCGGCGGCGACAGAAAATCCAGATTCACGGTGACGGCTTCGGTTTCCGCCGGCACAACGCAGGAGTAGGCGTACATGTCCACGTCATCGCGTCGCCAGCGCAAGGGCTGATCACCGGCCTTGAACTGGAGACCGGCCAGATCGCTGATCGGCCCCGTCGGCCCGTGCTCGCCGGGAATCCACTTTGGATACACCAAGGTCAAGGGTCCCGGCTTCGCGGGTATCACCAGCCTGGCCCGCAGGGCCCTCCTTGGCGCGTCGGTGGCGTCCACGCTGAGCAGCATTGCCTGCCCGAGGGGCTGGGAGTCGGCGGACAGGTCTGCGGGCCATGCCCACGGAAACAGGACGACAGACGCGATCGCCGGGGCACGCAGCCAAGCCGTTCTTGGCGCGGGATCAGGGCGTTGCATCATCAATCTCCTGTGGACAGGGCGAGTCCAAAGCTGAAATGGTAACAGGTCGGTTGCGGGCGGGCAAAGAGGGCGACGCACGGCGAACCCGCAATCCGATGAGCCGCCCCGGGTTACTCTTTCTTCACCGCGGGCTTGCCGGGCTGAGGGCTCAATTGAATGGTCACGTGAACCACGCCGCCTTCCGCCTGGGTGGATACGGTGCAGCCGGAGTGATGGAAGACGTTCAGCATCGGGAGGTTTTCCGTCAGAACCTCGGCGTGGAAGGTGTCGATGCCCCGTTCGCGGCCGATCTCCACGAGCTTTCGAAACAGGTGCGAGCCCAGGCCCTTGTTCTGCCAGTCGTCGCGAACGCTGAAGGCGACCTCCGCCGTGTTGCTGCCCTGATCGTGGATGTAGCAGCCCAGGGCGACGACGTCCTCCTCGCCGGGCTGGCCGACCATGCAGATCAGGGTCATCTCCTGGTCGTAATCCACATTGCAGAAGACCTGGAGACGGGCGTGGGGGAACGACTTCATCGGGCCGTGGAAGCGCAGGTAGCGCGTGCGTTCGCTGAAGGAGTAGAACATCTCCTTCATCATGGGCTCATCCGCCGGCTTAATCGGGCGCATGAACACCTGCTTCTTGTCCTTCAGCGTCACGGTCCACTCATATTGCGACGGATAAGGCGCGTTGACCGGCGGCAGGATCTGGTTCGGATACACGATCCGCCGCTGCTTGGCCTTGTGCAGCAGTTCCGAGCGAAAGTCCGGATGGGCGACGTTGATCAGAGCCATGGCCCGCTCGCGGAGGTTCCGCCCGTGTAGATAGGCCACGCCGTACTCGGTGACGACGTAATGCGTGTCGCCGCGGGTGGTGGTCACGCCCGCGCCCTCTGACAAGCTGGCCACGATTCGCGAGCGGATGCCGTCCTTGGTGTCGGCCGTGCTGGGCATAGCGATGATCGGCTTGCCGTTCTTGGCCAGGGCGGCGCCGCGGATGAAGTCGGCGTGACCGCCGATGCCGCTGTAGAACCAGGTTCCGATCGAGTCCGCCACCACTTGACCGGTCAGGTCAACCTCGATCCCGGCGTTGATGGCGATCATGTTGTCATGCCGGCTGATGATCCTCGGGTCGTTGGTGTACTGCGAGGGCCGCATCTCGATTTCCGGATTGTCGTTCAGCCACTGAAACAACTGTTGAGTGCCCGCCGCGAAGCTGCCCACGATCTTTCCCGGGTGCACCGTCTTGTGTCGCCCGGTGATGACTCCGGCGTCAACGAGCCTCATGACCCCGTCGGAAAACATCTCCGTGTGAATCCCCAGATCGTTCTTGTCGCTGAGAAGCGAGAGAACGGCGTCCGGCACGCGGCCGATTCCCATCTGCACCGTGGCCCCGTCGGGGACCAGCCGGGCAATGTGCCCGGCAATCCGCTCGGTGACTTCATCGGGCTCGCCGACCACGGGCCATTCCGGCAGCGGCTCGTCGTGCTCCACGAGGTAGTCAATCTGGCTCACGTGCAGGAAGCAGTCTCCCAGCGTGCGGGGCATGTGCCGGTTGACCTGGGCGACGATGACCTGGGCCACCTCCGCCGCCGTCTTGGTGATATCCACCGAGACGCCCAGACTGCAGAAGCCGTGCTCGTCCGGCGGGTTGACCATGATCAGGGCGACGTCGATGGGAATGCGGCGGGACAAGAGCAGATCGGGCACCTTGGAGAGGAAGATCGGAGTGTAATCAGCCCTGGCCTCGTTGACCGCGTCGCGCAGGCTGTCGCCGATGAAGAAGGCATTGGCCCTGAAGCTCGTCGCGTACTTGGGGGCCGCATATGGCGCCACGCCCAGAGTCAGCACCTGTATGAGTTCGGTGTCGCTCAGGTTGCCGCCAGCCTGGACCAAGGCCCGCACCAGCTCCTGGGGTTCGCCGCACGCCGAGCCGAGGAACACGCGGTCACCGGCCTTGATCTTCTTCATCGCCGTGGCCGCCGTGACCAGCTTGTCCGCGTGGCGATCCTGCCATTTCTGCGTCATGTTTGAACCTCCTACCGTGCGCCGCGGGTCAAAGGATAGCTGATGCAAAGCGAACGCGGAAGAACACAAGGGTTCCGACCGCGGTCATGGCGGCGGCATCTGATGCGTAAACTCCGCCGGTCATCCCTCGCTCTGGCCGGCCTCGTCTTCCGCCGACAGGATCACCCGGGCATCGGCGACGGTCGCGCCCTGCCCCCGCGGGTAGACGAACAGCGGGTTGATGTCCAGTTCCTGAATTCGCGGGTGGTCGGTCACGAGCTGCGACAATCGCATCAGGCACTCCGCCACCGCCCCCATGTCCGACGGCGGTTCGCCGCGCACGCCTTCCAACAGCCGGTATGAGCGGATGTCCCGCACCATCTCGCGGGCGACGCTCTCCCGTAGCGGAGCCAGGCGGAAGGCCACGTCGCGCAGGGCCTCCGTATAAATGCCACCCAGACCGAACATCAGCAGCGGCCCGAACTTCGGGTCGCGGGTCATGCCCAGGATGATTTCCTTGCCCTTGGGCAGCATCTTTTGCACGAGCACGCCCCAGATCTCCACGTCCTGGCCCATCCGTTCACGGATCGTCGATACCATGCTTTCATACGCCTCGCGGACGGCTTCGCCGTCGGCCAGGCTCAGTCGAACGCCGCCGACATCAGTCTTGTGGAGGATTTTCGGGCCGGAGATCTTCATCACCACCGGGTAGCCCATCTTCTCCGCCGCCGCCACCGCTTCGTCAGGATTCTTGGCCAAGACATTGGGTACCGTCGTGAAGCCGTATTGCTTCAACACCTCCAGAGCGGGGAGCTCAACGAGCTGCCGCCGGCCCGCCTTCAACTCCTCGGCGAACAACTTGGCCGTTGCCTCGCGGTTGACTTCGAACTGCCGGTACTCGCTCAGCGGGCGGCGGACCCACTCCGCGAACCGCGCCTTCGCCGCCAGCGATCGCATGGCGTTCTCCGGAAAGATGAAGGTCGGCACTCCGTACCGTTTCAGGATCTGAACCGCGGGCATCATATCCACCAGCCCCATGAGCACGCCGATGATCGGCTTGCTGCTGTAGCCCTTCATTTCGCCGACGACCTCGGCGATTTCCTTCACGTCGGTCATCATCTGCGGCGTCACGATGATCACGACTTGATCGACGTTTTCGTCGGCCATCACCGCGTCGAGCGCCGCCCGATAGCGGTCATGCTTCGCGTCGCCGATCACGTCCACCGGGTTCTTGATGCTCCCGGTCGGCGGCATCTGGAACCGCAGCGATTTGGTCGTGTACTCCTGAAAACGCGGTATGACCAGCCCGTTGCGAATGCAGGCGTCGGTGGCCATGATGCCGGGGCCTCCGGCGTTGGTCACGATTCCCGTCCGCCGGCCCGCCGGCAGCGTGGGGTCGATGAAAGCCTCGGCGCAGTCGAACAACTCGCCGACCGATTCGACGCGGATCACGCCGGCCTGTTTGAAGATGGCATCGTACACCTCGTCCGAACCGGCCAGCGAGCCGGTGTGCGAGGCTGCCGCAGCCGCCCCCTCGGTGGTGCGGCCGGTCTTGATGACGATGATCGGCTTGGGCTTGTCGGCATGGGTAATCTGTTGGCAGGCCTCGACGAAATCCTGCCCCGCAGAGAGGTCCTCGATGTACATCAGGATGACACTGGTGCGAGGATCGCGGGCCAGGGTGCGAAGCAGGTCGATCTCGGTTACGTCCACCTTGTTTCCGAAACTGACGAAACGCGAGAAGCCGATGCCCCGTCCCTTTGCGTAATCCAGCAACGCGGTGCACAGCGCCCCGCTCTGCGAGATCAGGCCCAGAGGGCCCCGTTGGGGCATGTGCGTGGCGAACGAGGCATTCATTTGCACTTCCGGCGCGGTGTTGATGATCCCCAGGCAGTTCGGCCCGATGATCGCCAAGCCGCGCTCGCGGGCCAGTCTCCTGAGCCGCTTCTCCCTTTCAGCGCCTTCCCCCCCGATCTCCTTGAAACCGGCGCTGATCACCAGGAAGCTCCGGATTCCGTGGTCGGCACCCTCCGCTACCACCCCTTCAATCGTTTCCGCCGGCGTGATGACCACGGCCAGATCGATCTCGTCGTCAATCGCCCCGATGGAGGGCACGCAGCGAAATCCCAGGATGCTCTTTGCCTTGGGGTTCACGGCATAGATCACGCCGGTGTAGCCCCCGTAGATCAAGTTGCGCATGACGGCATAGCCGACGGACCCGGACCGGCGCGAAGCGCCGATCACCGCGATCGATCGCGGCGCGATCATCGGTTCGAGGTCGCGGACGGCAACGTTTTCCGATTCGTTAATGGTCGATGAAGGAGTCATGGCTGTAACAAAAAGCCCCCGCGTGCCATAGCCCGGCCACGCGGCCGGCGAACACGAACGTTGCAGAATACTCGAATTGTCGGATCAACGAAAGACGTGCTTTGGCAACGGTTTGAGAACTGGGCCGAAAGCGACCGAGTGCGGCTTTGAAGTTGCCGCCGATCCTGAGCAGCCGGGTCCGCAGCGCCCGGCACAAGGCCGGAGGCTCAACCAATCGGTCGCCGTTGGGGATGGCAGAATCGGATCATCTCGGCAGCGCCTCAGCGAGGGACTACTCGGTCGAGCATCGCCGGGCCGTTTTGGAGCCCGAAGGGAAATACCGAGACGTGCAGCGGCGACGTCTTGAACTCCTGGTCCGCAAGCAGGGTGCTGGCCGTTCCGGTCGTGTCCATGAGGTCGGTCGTGTCAGTGACGTGGTTCAGCCCGAGCAGGTGTCCCGCTTCGTGGGCGGCCACGTTGCCGATGGCCGCGGCGATTCCGTCAACGGTCGGTTGGCTGGCGAAGGGCTTGTCGAAATCGTCCGTGAACACCACACCGTCGTCGCAGCGGTTCTTGTTGCCTTGATCCACTCCCTGGGCGATTCCGAATTTCGTTGCGCTGTAGGCCCCGAAGTAAATGGTGCTGAACGTCCCGGTCGCCGGCTGCGGATCATCCGTCGTCAACACCTCCAGGCCGGTATTCTGATAGTTCTGCCGCACGGTCTGAGTGATTTTGGCCTTGATCTCCGCGGTTCGGCCCGCGTACGCGGCGTCGATATCCGCCGCATCAAAGACACTGAAGCTGATAGTCCCTTCACCGGGGATGGTTACGCTGCCTCCGTCGAAATCGAGCACCAGGTACTGCACTGGAGGACGGACAACCACGCCGCCTCGCTCCAGACGGACCGTTGCCTGGTAGTCTCCCCCGTTGGGATCGCGATAGAAACGGCTGATTGCCAGGTAAAAGTGATCTCCTGCAGTCCAGACTGTCTCTTCGATGTACGATCCCAGGTCCCCTGACGCAATGTCGGCGTCGTCGTTGAGGGCAAACAACTCCCCGGCGGCGTCGAAGATCGCCACAACCGGGTCCAGCGGGCTGCCCAGGAGGGGATCCACCGCCACGATGATGCGGTCTCCGGCCGCGCAGGCTCCCATGTCGAAAACGTGTGCCCGGCTGTCATTGCCGATCGTACCGGTAAAAGACGCTCTGTTATTCGCATCCAGCACCAGGACCTTTGCGGTCGCCAGGTCCTCCCCCGGCTTGGGAACGCCGGGAATCAACGGCGTCGTGAATGGAGGGACGCAGACTGCGCCGAGGACCACCGTCAGGACGCAGACGGAGCAGAGGAATCGCCTGTCAAGCCTGTACATTGTCAACTTGGACCTCGCGACAGCACGCTGGCGCTCCTGGGCGTGCCGGCAACATTCATCGTTCGTTCATCGGCGAGGGCGCTTGCCCCTGGTGAGGTAAACGCGCTGATGCCCTGCGGCGTTTCACTGCCGCGGGGGTTTCCTCTCGGACCTTAGCGGCCCGCGGGAACATGGGAGCGGCACTTCGGGGAATGCCGTTTTTGACAGCGCCGGTTGCGCTCGGTTCGGAGCCGGTCCCCTTTTGCCGCGGGTTCTTGGGGCTCGGTCCCCCGGTGCGGCATACCAAGTATCGCTTCCGCCACGCTGAGGGTCAAGCAAGCATGGTCCGATAGTCGTCGTCGCTCCTCCGGCGGGCTTCTACCACCTGCGACGAGCGTGGCGCCCCGCGGAATCTCGCCTCCGGCAGACTCACGCCCCGGCATCGAGGGGGTCTCGCCGGAGACCCATCCAACCGGACGCCCCGGAAGCGGCCAAACTGGAATCTTCCATCCGAAAGTCCGTGCGGCCGCCTCCGGGCGGCTTGTTGTATCGGGCAACACTGATTCTAGGGCCTCAGACTACATTCTCAACAAGCTTGTCGACGCGACCGATCTTCAGATGGCTAATCTTAGCGACGGCGCCTCGAGCAAGCCTGTGTCGCGAGCCGCGAGGGCTCCAGCCGCTGGCGACCTTGGGGATTTGACGGCGAATCGCCTGCGAGGCCGGAGGTTCCTTCCGTGTGATCGGGCTCACTCTTGTGGAGGGAATAAGGAGAAAGTCAATGACCCAGTACGCGTGCCCCCGTTGTGGTGCTGCTGATTTGGTGGCCGGTTCCATTCAGTCAACTGGCGCGGTTCGCTTTCGGCCCGCCGAGAGCAAATTCATGACTCTCCACACCGCCGATGTCAACGTCAAAGCACACATGTGCATATCCTGCGGCGCGCTCACCCTGTTGGGAGACACCGATAAGCTCCGCGTGCTCAAGGGAGTGCCCGCTCGGCAGGTGAGCACCTAGTACTACAACGCTATGTTCGTTCTTGCCCCAACGGGGCAAAGGACCGTAGCCACGGGTGGAGTCCGCCGCAGGCGGACGGAACCCTT
>CAYYBO010000097.1:0-1395 GCA_964470125.1 uncultured Planctomycetaceae bacterium
CATCGCTGCCCCATCTGGGGCAGGCGATGGCCCTTCTTGGTGCACAAGCTGGGTGTTCGCTCTCAGGTATGCCATTTCACAATTCCTGCAACTTCCTTAGCGTTACGGTGTTATGTGATTACGCCAGTATCGCTAAGGGGAGGATCTATGCGCTGCCGCCCCCCGTCTTCTTGGCCTTGCCGCGGGCAGATGCTGGAGACCCATCACGGGTTGCATGGTTTGCCAGCTGCTCCAGCGGAGCATTGGACTTCGCGAGATGGGCCTCCAGGACCTCCGCAACCCATGTGCCGAGCCTCTTTCCTTGGATCGCGGCGACGGCCTTTGATCGGCGGAGAACAGAATCTGGCAGTCTTATCGATCCTCTGGGCGCCGTTGTACGTTGTGTGCGCATAGATGCAAATAACCTAAGCGCACTAGTGCGGTCAATGGGAATTTGCGCCGATGGAAAAAAAGACGCGTCCTCCGAGGCTGTTGCCATGTACTATCGGGGAGCGTGGTTTGCCAGAGCCCGACTCCGCGGAGTCGAGGCAGGGATGCGGAGTACCCGAGGGAATCGGGATCCTGGACTTCTCGAGCTACCGGGAGGCGGCTATGGCTCGTCCGGTCAAGCCGGCGGCAACCCCGATGGCGTCGCACAAGAGATCTGGTGGCCAGACGAGGTCTCGCAGCGTGCGAATCAGCGATGAGACCTTGCGGGAGTGGAAGGTGTGGATGGCCATCAACGATATGAACTATGAGCAGAGCATCCGATTCTTGCTGGAGCACCATCCGGTCGATGTAGAGAAGCTGAAGGAGTCCTATAAGTTCATCAAGTGATGGGTTTCCGCTGGTGGTCAGGGTCGCAGCGGCAGGGCGATAGAGATTGTGCCACTCAACCAAGGGGCCCTCGGGGACCAAGGTCCGAGAAGAGCTCGCCCGTCGGCGATGATAGACCGGTCGATGGAAGGAGGGGGAGAGCATGAATCCGTTGCTCAGAAGGTCCACCGCGGGGGTAGTTCTGGTATGCTTCGCCCTGCTCTCATCGGGCTGCGCCTCGTGGCAGGCCCGGAACACCAGGCATGGCTCTTCCGCAGGCAGGAGTAACGCACCCTCATCCACAGCGCAGGCAGACAGCACCGGCGCGAGGGCCGCGATGCTTGGCGACCAGAAGACGTCCGGCGGTGCCAGCAGTTCCGCACCCGGCGTGGCTAAGGGCGATACGGAGAGGCGACTTGAGCATCTGGCCATCGGTCTGATTCTGTCCGGCGGCTTGCTGACGGCGAGCGGGTACAAAGAGTCTCACCCAAGATCCAAGTGCGGCGCTGCTTGTGACGAAATGAAGCTCCCGGGGCAGCTTCAAATGGCGTCCGGCATTGTGTTGATATTGCTCGGAGTACTCGCCATGTGACGGGGGTC
>CAYYBO010000097.1:1405-6136 GCA_964470125.1 uncultured Planctomycetaceae bacterium
GGCGTATAAGCGTCAAGAGAGTCATCATAGGGAGGGACCATGCGTCTGCAATCCTTTGCCCTAGTTGCCTGTGCGCTGATCACATGTAGCCAGTGCGCCATGGCGTCCGCGGGCAGCGGCGCATGCGAAGTAAGAGTTGAAGTTACGCGTGAGGACTTCACCGCGTGCGAGAAGATAGACTCGATGCATGTCACGACTTTCGGCGTCGGGCTTGGCCAATCCATGGATGAAATGCTCGCCGCGCTCAGACCCTACGAAACGCGGTTCCGACTATCACAGAAGGCAAAGGCATCCCCGGAAACCGGGGAAGTTGGAGTCGAGATAGAGGACTCGACCGGAGCGCTATTGGCTTTGGTGGCCTTTCGAGATGGGTCGGTGGCCAGGATTGAGTGGTACACCATGATGGGTCGCTACTTGGCGGGCGCAAGCGCGCGGTTGCTCAGGACCGAGTTTGGGGACGCAGACTCCGAGCTCCGAATCAGCCTGTTGGGCAGGGAGGACGATGTCAAGATTTCATCGGAGAGAGGCATGGCCTTCGACATGTCGACCTTCACGTTCTTCTATGATTCGGAAGGGATGAGGATCAAGAGGACGATCGGGCGGCCGCGAATGCGCGACGTGCCTGCCATTGACTGCATCGAGATCCACCTGATCAGGCCGGCAAGGGTCCGGTGACGCGCTCCCGGCCGATGGGCAAGGAAGCGGCCTCTGCTGGGTTCTACGACTCACGCTGGGGCAGGAAGTACGCTCGACTGCAGATCTTGACCGTCCAGGAGCTCCTCGACGGGAAGGGAATCGACGTCCCTCCTCGAGACACCAGGGTGACGTTCAAGAAGGCTCCGAAGGCCAAGAGCAAGAGCTCTAAGGCCGGAGACCTATTCTGAAAGGAGTAGAACGAATCGGCTCTAACCTCGAAGACGGGTCGGCACTCCCCGCAACCTCACGCCTTCTGAGTGGGTTGCTGCGCTTTGCAGCGATGCTTGTGGGGATCTGGGCCCTCGGTGGTGCCGTGGGCTGGTTACGGGCTAGGGCGTATTTCGATCAATTCGGAGTCCCATGGCTCGCGGACAGTCTTGGTGCTTCGGCCTTGGCTTCATATAGCGTATGGCCCCTGGCCTTGGTTGGGTTCTTCTTACTGACATCGGTGGTGGATCGTGCAGGGGGCATTCGGGTAAGCAGCATCGGGCGATTCGGAGAACGGGCGCTCTGGATCTCCGCGTTCTGTAGTGCTGTGTCCATCGTCATGACGCTGATTCGGACTTGGAGTGTTCTTCAATGGGGCGTTCTCAACCTGGCTGCTTTGGGATGGGCGATCGGTATTGGCGCAGCGGTCGTTGTGATCGTGGAGAGCCTGAGATTGTGCAATGGCCGCTGGAGCCCAGGGTTGGTGTGGTTGTCGGCATGGATCCTTGCCGGTGGTTTCTACTTCGTCCCGCGGAGCATTGGTTCGGGGGACGGGGCTCGGGATCGTGACCCCAGGACCACTCATCTAATTCGAGCTAGACTCATGGCGGACGCGTCGGATTGGTATCTCCTTGCCCCATGGAATGACCGAGTCGCCTTAGTTAGGCTGTCCGAACAGCGCACGGTGGAGTCGATCAGATTCGCCGAAAGAACCGACATAGAATTGCTGCCGATGGTCAAGTAACCTGGATCAGCAGATGGCGCCGAACCGAGGTCGCAGGATATCCTTTGTCATTCTGTCATCCAGAGAGAATGAGCCCGGCGGCACATACACCCAGGGCGAAGGCGAGCAGGTCGACGACATCTCCCCAGCGGTGAACCCAGGAGAACCAGCGGCCCGTGATCGGCGTGGCGATTTCCCATACGCAGGCGGCGAGGAGCGTGCCGGCACAGGCCCAGCCGAGGGCCTCATAGCCGCCGGCCAGCCAGGCGAGGGTAGGCACGGCTGTGCCGACCAGAAGGTGGGTGGCACGGCCCCAGGTCAGGACCGGGCCGCGCTTGGGGCGCCAGAGACGCATGCTTCACGCCCGAGTCACTTCCCGCGGATGGCGGCGATGACCTTGTCAGCCGCATCGCGGCCACCGAAGAAGGTGATGACGCCGCCGATGATGGCGACCGCCGCGACGACGGCGTCGATGACGCTCATGCTTCGCGCCTCCACGGCGAGATAGAGAGCGCAGAGTCCCGCGATGGCGGTGACGACCGTCCCGATCTTGGTCTTGCTTACTTGCTGAGGCATGGCTCCTTCCTCCCAGGCATGCTCGATGCGATTGAGTACCTTGACGCACTTAAGCAGCAGGCCGATCTTCGCGAAGATCATTACCTCACACCTCCACGGGTTGCCGGCACAAGAGGAGGGCAGCATCCTCGAGTGCCCGGCGGCCGACCTGCCGGGCCCATTTGCTATCCAGGGCCTCGACCGCTGCGGTGAGGAAGTCGGCGGCGGCGATGGCCGCCAGCATCTTCCGGAAGCTCGCCAGCCCGGAGCGGCCGAGGTTGAAAGCCATGTCGATGAGAGCGAGCTGAGCCTCGCGGTGGAGGTCAGCGAAGGTGGGGCAGATTGCGCTGGCGGAGGCGACGCTTGCCGCGAGGTCCTGTGCGAGGAGCGCATCGATCTGTGCGTCGCTGAGGCCTGCGGCGCCGGCGAGGAGCGCGAGGTGGCTCGCGCCGACGCGCGAGAGGGCCTCTCGGGCTCCCGGGCGGTCGAGGTTGAAGCCCACGCCGACCGTCGGGTGCCCCTCGCTATCGGAGTAGAGCATGTGGTGGCGGCCCTCATGCTTCTCGATCAGTCTTGCGGCGGCTTGGAGCGTCTGCGGATCCACGATCCTCGTGCCTCCCTATGCGTATGGGTCATCCCACCCGCTCGGCGGGATCGGGCCGTAGGCTGTCCAGGACACGCCGAAGACGTCCTCGACAGCATCGATCTCGATCTCGCCCTTTGTGAGGTCGCCAGGAGCGATGCGGTTGACGCGGCACACTAGGCCGGAGATGCCGAGATCCGGCCAGTTGAGCTTGAATACCGACCCTTGACGCAGTTCCCACGCGCCGCGGCCGACGGTCATGTTGATCTGCGCCCACGGGTAGCTTGCGGCCTTCAGGTCACGCGCGGCGAGTTTCTGCGCGATGGCAGAATTGCTGACACCGAGGTAGGAGACATCAGTGACGACTTGCTCGCCCCGTTGCTGGACACCGGCAAGATCCTGCGCAGTGACCACGCGCGGCTTGTAGCGCTCGCTGCGGTCTGTATATGTCACGCGGACGACGTTAGCAAGCGCTTCGACCCCAGGCCGGTTGAAGCGCAAGCTGCCGATTTCATCAGGCCCGAGCTGTGGCAAATTACCCACGACGTAATCGCCGCGGATGAGTTTGAGCGCCAGCTTGCCCGTTCTAGGTTCTAGGATGAGCACCCCGTCGATATGCCGCAGGATGTCATCGATGACGTCCCGGGCTTCGGCATTGCCGGGGATTGTCATGCTCAGGCCTAATCCTTCAGCGAAGAGCGTATCGCCGGCCGTCTCGAAGCTAATGACGTTGATCCACGTATCCGCTATCCCGAGTCCCCAGAGGAGGTTTCCCGCGGGCGTCCTGACGCCCCTGATGATTTCATATAGCATGTTCGCCGGATTGGCATCGCCATCGATGTCGTAGCCATAGATCCCGAGCGGATTGCAGGCCGCCAGGCGGTAGAGCTCGACGGCCATTGAATGGAGCTGCGGCGCAGTGCCCACGTAGGCCGAGCGTTGGCTGATACATTCGGGTGGCAGAGCCGTATAATCGGAGCACGGGCAGCTGATGCCCTCGTACTCCACCCGGATGCACGGATCTTGCGTGGAATGCGGGTACGGCGTGCCGCGCATGACGAGATAGGCGAGGTAGGGATAGCCTGGCATGTCGGTGCCGACCTTGGCTTCGAGGTGCGAATCGGGCGGCTGATCGGCGGTCCCCTTGTAAGCGCGGATCTCGGTGTAGATCCCGCCGCCTTCGAAGGATCCGCCGAAGAGCAGTGGCACGCGGTAGAAGAGCCGATCGTAATGCGTACCATAGATGAGGCCATGCAAGTCCGCGGGCAGCTCGTCCCATTCCACCTTGGTCACGTGATCGATCGGCCCCAGGCACAGACCATACTGCACCGTGAGGTAGTAGCGGTGGCCGACCGTAGTGCCTTCGTACTTCACTTCTCTGGTCGCCGGCGCGCCATACCAGAGCACATTGACCGCGTCTAATCGGACGGTCCCATAAACGATTGGGATGGCACTGGACTCGGTCGCAATGGGCATGTTCTCCGGGTCGAATTCCTGCGGCTTCGGCTTCTCGGGCTTCTTGGGTCGGCCTTTTACGTATCTCCCATAGAGATAGGTGCCAACGTAGACCAGAGCGTGGAGCCACCATGCCATCTCAAAAAGCCCTCCGGGTGTGCGGATTACGGTATGGCACGCGGGCGAAACCGAGATGCTTGTCGAGATTAGCGAATCTCTGTGCGCACACGGTCTCGGTCCCGTCGCATCCGGCATAGGCTTTGACTGTCTGCCCAACGGTGAGCCCTATGAACGGGCTCATGAGCGTGACATCCTGGCCGACCTTCTCGACGATGAAGCGCCGCTGTCCGCTCCATAGAATGAACCCGCCACGATAGGTGGCGTCGTGCATGTACCCGAAACCCACTCCTGAGATCACGTCCCCAGAGATGGATTGGACGACCACAGTGGCTTCGAGTACGGACAGCAATACTCCGCATCCAGCGGAGTAGAGCGTCCAGTTGCATTGTCG
>CAYYBO010000097.1:6146-12600 GCA_964470125.1 uncultured Planctomycetaceae bacterium
CACCCCACTGGGCTACTGTTACGGACAACAATCACCCCAAGCCAGGGTGTTTGTCCTTCAATTGCATTGTCGCTGATAGGATAGGCCAGCGAGCTGCCGTCCGAACTCAGTCGTGATCGGGCGGCACGTCAGCTTCGCGACGCCATGCTCTTCCCATCCCACATTGACGACCACGCCCATGAAGGGCGTGATGGCCTCGATGACTGGAGTCCGATGGAGTCGGATCACGGTGAGGGTGAGGCTTTCGGATGGGATGTAGGGCACGAAATCCGCGATACAGGGTAGGGCGCGCGGGACTCGCAGGACGATCCCGCCGGCCGAATCTTCGGGGCCATGTTCCTCATGGCTGGCGATGATCGGCGCTGGCTGGAACTGGTCTGTCCAACCGGGGATTGTGATGGGCTGATCCGCGGAGGTGTAGGACCAGGAGCTCGCCCCCAGCTCGAAGAAGTAGCATTCGAGTGGTTCGGCTCCGTACTGCCGCTTCTCCTCCTGGTCGTAAGCCATTGGTTTCTCACTCCATGCCCAGGAGCTCGCGTATGGCGAGCTGAGCTTGCATGGCGCCCGGGCGCCAAAAGTCGATCTCTACGTCGTCGCTCTCGAGCCGGCAGAAGCGAAGGAAGGAAATCAGGCTGCCGATGGGCCAGGCGACCGGGGCGGATGGATCGATCGTCAGCCGCTCGACGCTGCCATCGAGGATGGCTGCTGTGACCTCATGGTAGGACCAGTTGCCTGTGGTGGGATGGCGGACGCCGATGAGGTGCCGGCCGGTGCCGGTCGCGAAGAGGAGCTCGGGGTATCCGCAGGGGTGCACGGTAATCTGGGTGGCACCGGCGGACACGCCTGCGGCCAGCGTGAGGTCTTGCTGCCAGGAGCAGACCAGGAATGGCACGCCCCGTCCGCGGCGGCGATCGAGGAAGGCGACGAAGGGGAGGACGTCGCTCTCGGCCATCATGGTGCGCAGGAACTGCTGCCGGAGGAGGGTCGGCGCTTCGGATGGCGAATCAATCCAGACCGGGCCCGTTCCTGGGTCGAGGACCTCGATTAGCCGGCCGGCCACGTCCTCTTCTTCCCCGACGCGGTTCGGCATGGTGTCCAGGACCTCGAGCGACTGGAACGTCGGGGGGTCGGCTACCGATCCCAGGACGAGCTCGCCGAGCGACGGGATGTCGACGGTGACCATCGCTCCCGCGATGGCGAGGGCATGCCAGGTCTGGGGCTGCTGCGGCCGCAGGTAGCCCGCGGCCACCGGGTAGATGGCGGTGCCTGCCGGCCACGGGTTTTCCAGCCCCTCGGAGAGCGTGATCGAGGTGGGGGGATCGCCGGTGATACTCTGGATTCCCCGGATTTCTGCCTGGCCAGGGCGCACCAGGGCGACGTGCGCGCCGAACCACAGGAGTCCCGGGCCGGGAGTCAAAGGCAGCGATAGTGCTCCCGCAGAGACGTTCTGTGCAAGCCAGCGGGGGAACGGCCAGAGGGGGATGGCGTGTGGCTCGGCCTGGCCGGCGTAGATCAGGCCGGCGAGGTATTGCGCCTCAGGTCCGTGGAGCGGTCCGGTGGACCAGGTCATCTCCCCGCTGGGCCACTCCCGGAGCTGGCGGCGCTGCTCGAGGCCTGTGCGAGCGTTGATGACATCGGTCAGATAGGCGATGCGCATCCGGGAAGGATCGGTAGTGCCAGGTGGGAAGGCTGCGAGGATCATCACAGGACCCTCTGCAGCGTCCGCCGGTTGCGGCTGATGAGCTCGACCAGGATCCGCTGCCCGCGGGAGCTTTCCAGGGCCTTTAGAACCAAGCCCTCTTCCAGGCCGACCGTAAGGCGGCCATCGAGGGGTTGCCCCCCAGCGCCGGCGGATCCGATCATCCCACCCTCGGCGAAGCGCAGCTCGCCTGGTGCGGGCCTGGCAGGCCTCAGCGTGGCCATGCTGAGGCGGTTGAAATCGCGGAGGAAGTCGAGCGCGCCGGGTTGCTGGACGGCGGCGGCGCGGACGACGAACTCGCCATTCGAGAGCCGGACAGGCCGACCGCCTTCAGAGAGCGCGACGAGCCGGTCGCTCGTCCCGCTCCCAGGACCCCGCAGGAGCCCGCCTGATGAGAACCGGGTGATACGACCATGGCGCATGAGGCCACCTGAAGCGGCGGTGGAATAATCCACGACCTTTCCTTCAGGTAGATCGTGGCCACCGGGGCTGAAGAAATTGATGGTGGCCATGATGATCTTCATGGCGAGCATTTCAGATGTGATTCGCCGAATGCTTTGGACGACGCTCGAGGCCATGTCGGCCATGGCGCTTCTGAACGTCACGCCGGCGCGGATCCCTTCGGCGAAGAGGTCGGTGAGCGCTGCGAGGCCGGACTGCTCGATGGCATCGCGCAAGCGGACCATGGAGGCATCGGCGGCCTCGGCCGCCATGCCGATCTCCTCGACAGCCAGGGCAAACTCGCGGGCTTCCTGGATCTTTGCCGGGTCGCCGGTCGCCTCCGCGGCGGCGGTAAGGTGCTTCGCGATCTGCTCGAGGGTGCCTACTCGGGCGAGCTCTAGGGTCATGATCTGCTGCTCGCCTTCGAGCTGGGTGATGAGCCCCGCTCGGATGCGCGCGTCGATCCTCTGGCGCTCAAGCCCCAGGTCGGTCATGGCTGCCTGCGCCTGGCGCTGGCGCTCCTCGTAATTGGCGCTGGCGGCCATGGAGGCGCGGAATTGGGCGAGCACGGAGGTGCGTTCTTCGTCGGCCATACCCTGCAAGAGGAGCTCGACCTTTTGTAGCTCCTCATCGATGGCGAGCATGGCGGCTTCATGCCTGCGGCCGCGGGCTTCGAGGAGCTGGCGCTCGAGCTCAAGAGCCTTCGCGCCCATGTCGCGCAGCGCCTTGGTCTCCTCGGCGGTGAGCGCAGCGATGGCGGCCTCCTGCTCGAGGCGGAGTTTGTTGACCTGCAGGTCGATGGTTCTGGCCTCAGCCTGGGCCTTGATCTCATCCGTTTCAGTGGAGAGCAGGGCCTTACGTGCGAGGAGGGCGGCGACCTCGGCATCGGCCTCCTCGGTGATGATCCGGCGGCGAGCGCCGAAGTATTCCTGCAGGCTGGACGCCCCTTCCTCGTAGCTGCGCTTCTCGGCGTCCTGGCGGGCTTTTAGCTGTGCTTTGAGGTAGGCGAGCTCCGCATCGCGTATGGATTTGGTCGCGTCGGCCTGGCGGCGGACGAGTTCGACCGAGTCCACGTCGGCACCGGGCCTCGCTTCGCGGGGCTCGGCAGCGGCGGGGGTTTGAAAGGCGAGCGCGTAGCGACTTCTCAGGCGCTCGGCGAGCTGCTGGGCCCTGGCATCTTCTGCGGCCCAGCGCTTGCTGAGCTCCTCGCCCGCGCCGCCGAAGTCGCCCTTGACCAGGCGGCCGCCGGCTCGGCCGATGGCGTCGATCCAGCCGACGGTTTGCTGAAGGCCGGTAACGACCAGATCAATCGCGCCGGCGACTACGGCGACGAGGACTTTCGCGATCCAGCCCATGACCTCGCCCATCTTCCTCCAGGCCTCCGTGGTGTTTCCGAGGTCGCCGGTGACGATCTGGAGAGATTGGGAGAGGGCTGGGGCGATCCCGGTCGCGAATTGCGCCCCTAGCGCCCGCGACTGGAGTTCCAGGATCTTCATGTCGTCATTGGTCCGCTGGATTGATGCGACCATCTGCTCATCGAGGAGCACGCCGAGCTCGCGGGCCCGGTCGATCAGTTTGGCTAGGCCCTCGTCGGCGAGGCTGTTGATGAGCGGGATGAGCTGCGCGCCGGAGCGGCCGAAGATTTCCATCGCGGTGGCTGTCTTGGTCGCCCCGTCGCCGACCTTCGCCAGTCGTTGGGAGACGAGATCGAAGGCCTCTACCGCGTCCTTGCCCTTGAAATCCTTGGCGGAGAGTCCGAGTTGCCGGAAGACCGATTGCGCCTTGGGCGATCCTTCGGCGAGCTCGGCGATCTTGCGGTTGAGGTAGGTGAGGCCGGTCGCAAGCTGTTCGCTGCTGACGGCGGAGGTGGCTGCGGCGAGGTTCAGGGCGGAGAGGTTCTGGACGCTGGCGCCCACCTTCTGGCCGAGTTTGCCCACCTGGTCGGCTGCATCAGCGCTTCGGCGGATGAAGGTGACGAGGGCGCCGACACCGACGGCCAGGCCGAGGCCGGCGAGGAGTTTGGTCGTGTTGCCGAGGACGGAGTTGAGGTTAAGGAACGAACGTCCGGTCCTCTGGCTGGCTTTCTGGCCCTCGGCCTGGATCTTCTTCAGGGCGCTGACGACCTCGGCTACGCCTTCGGACGACAGGCGGACTCTGACGTCAGGCGTCGTCATCGCGCGCCTCTCGGAGGATGGCGGGGACGGCTGGGGCCGCACGGTTGCCGCCCTTTACGTAGGGCGCCGTGATGGCCCAGAGGAGCAGGCGGAAGCGGTAGTCATCGAGCGCGTGGCGGCGCATGCGGCTCCTATAGGCGTTGAGCGCCTCCCGGAGCGGCCACTTCAGGATGCGCTGCGCCTTCTCGTGGTCATGGTCCGCGAGCTCCCGGACTAGGATCGCCCAGTGCCCGTAGCGGGGATCAGGATCTCGGGGCTGGCGCTCGGGCTGCTCGGCTTGGGCCGGCCGCCGGAAGACCTCGGGGAAGTCATGATAGAGGCCAGCCCGCATCCGAAAAAACCGATGAGCAGCGAGAGGATCATGGCCCGCACGCGGGCCTTGTCCTCCTCTGCCCGGAGCTGGCCGACGAAGGCGGCGGTGCGGCGCGCCTCCTCGGCTGTCCAACCTTCGATCCCGATCTCCTCGGGCACGATGAGGCAGCCCAAGAGCTCGAGCGCTTGACCGCTCTGGATAGTCTCCGCGAGCACCCGGGTCGCGAAGTTCTCAGGCGTCTCGTCCTCGTACTTCTCGAAGCGGAGGCCCGCGCGGCCGGCGATAGTGTGGAAGTAGAGGTCATGCTCGATGGTGCTCTCGGTGACCGAGACGAAAGCCCGGCCGCCGAGTAGGTGCTTCTCTTTCTGGATGTGTTCCTGCGCCATAGCCTTTACGCCAGCTTGATGAGTTTGAAGTGTGGGTCATCTGGATGATTCGTGGCATCCGACTCGATGTCTCCGGTGAGCGTCCAGCTCGCGTACTCATCGGAGATGAACCCGATTGCGCCATCAGCCCGAACGGAGGCGCGCCAGATCTGGCATTCGTACTTCGGGCCCCGCGCCGGATCGCCGATGAACCGTAGGAACCCTTTGATCGAGGTCTGGTTCATGCCCCGCACGGTGGGCAGGTTGATCGTGGCATACGTGAAATCAACCTCGATGTTCGCCCCGTCAGCGATGCCCCCACCCTCGACGATGTAGATACGCCCCGAGACGGCGTCGACCTTGTAGTCGGTCGTGACAGTGTAGGTGGGAGTCCCGCTCGGCCCCGTGACGGTGACGGCGCTCACCTGCCGCTTTGAGAGGGCGTAGTAGCGCCCCTGAAGCACCCCGGTGATGGCCTCGTTCGTTACCGAGGAGCCGGTCTGGGTGAGTGCTGAGGTGTCCCCAAAGAGGGCCATGGCGAGGTTCTCTTTCGAGAACTCATCACCGGCGATGCGCAGGGCGAGCGAGGTGCGCAGGACGTCCGATGCGATCAGGTCCGCGGCCTTGGTGGCCGCCGAGTACTTCTTGATCTCCTCGGCCGATGGAGTGATTTCGAACGTTGGGCAGTTGCCGAGGAACAGCTCGCCGGTCTTGGCGCCCGACGAATCGAACCGGTCGAAGTAGATCATCCCGCGGCCGATCAGGATGTTGTTGCCGTTCACGGCTTCGGGCATGGCAGCCTCCTCTCCATCATGGCCATCCGCGGCGGGCGCGGGAAGTTATCAACTCACCCGGATGAGCCTGAAGTGGGGCTCATTCGGGTGATTCGTGGCATCCGACTCGATGTCTCCAGTGAGCGTAAAGCTCGCGTACTCGTCCGCGATGAACCCGATCGCTCCGTCGGCGCGCAACGATGCGCGCCAGATCTGGCATTCGTACTTCGGGCCCCGCGCCGGGTCGCCGATGAAGCGCATGAAGCCTTTGACTGAAGTCTGGTTCATGCCCCGGACCGTGGGCAAGCTCTGGGCGCCATAGGTGAAGATGGCTTTGATGGTGGTACCATCAGCGATGTCGCCACCTTCGACGATGTAGACTCGGCCTGAGGCGGCGTCTAGCTTATAGTCCGTGCCGAGGACGTAGGTGGGAGAGCCCCCGCTTCCTTGAACAGAAAGGCCTGAGATGTTGCGAACCGGCGCGGCGGTGGTGGACAAGAGTTGATAGTATCGGCCTTGCAAGACGTTGACGATCTGCTGGTTCGTTTGCGTGCCACTGCCCTGCGTCAATGTCGATGTGTCTCCGAAGAGAGCTAGCGCCAGGTTCTCTTTCGTGAATTCCTCACCGACAATCCGCAGGGCGAGCGAGGTGCGCAGGACGTCCGATGCGATCAGGTCCGCGGCCTTGG
>CAYYBO010000098.1:0-12528 GCA_964470125.1 uncultured Planctomycetaceae bacterium
GGTGCGACTCCGACCACCACGCTCCAACGCCCAAAAACCTCAAAGTAAAGGACAACCGCATCGTGCGCTGCAAGGCAAAAGCAAAGAGAACCGGGCTACAATGCAACCGCCGCGCCGTGGCTGGCCGCGAGGTGTGCCAGGTGCACGGCGGCAAGACGCCACGCGGCATCGCCTCTCCGCACTACAAACACGGCCGCAATACGCCCTGGGCGAACATCCTGCCGAAGCACCTGACCGAAGCGTTCAACGCCAGCTTCACCGACCCCAAGCTGTTGAGCTTGCGCAAAGACATCGCGCTCACGGATGCGCGGATCGCGGAGCTGCTCGCGGCGCTGGTGCGCGAGGATGCGCCGCTGACGTGGGAGCAGCTCGTCAACGCAAAGGCCGACTTCTACAAGGCGCAGGGGGCGAAGAACGTGGGCGCTTCCAAGCTGGCGCTGGATGCCATCATGCGGCTGATCGAGCAGGGGGCGGCCGACGTGGCCAAGTGGGCCGAGCTGCGCCAGGCGCAGGAGCACAAGCGCAAGCTCACCGAGACGGAGTGGAAATCGAAAACGGCGCTGGCGCGGGTGCTGACGATGGAGCAGTTTGCCAGCTTCATTGAGGCGTTCAAGAGTGCGATCATCACCAAGGTAAGCAGCCGCACCGAGCAGCAGGCGGTGATCGACACGGTGCGCGACATGGTGTTGAGCTCGAACATCCTGGGGGATGACGATGGCGACGGCTGAGGCGCTGGCCACATTCAAGGCCCGGTGGCACCTGGGCGACGTGGACGCGCCCAGCGGCACGTTCATCGACCGCTATTACAACCGCCCCGACCTGTTCGCGGCCGAGTGCGTAATCTGGCCGAAGGATGCCGGGGCCGCCCCGTACCAGGCCGAGGGCTTCAGGGCTATCGTGGAGCACCGCCGGTACTCCCTGCGCGGGCCGCACGGCCTCGGCAAGACCACCTTCATGGCCATCGTGCTGTTGTGGTTCGCGCTGACCCGGGAGGCGGCCGGCCACGACTGGAAGGTGGTCACGACAGCCAGCGTCTGGCGCCAGCTCACCAAGTACCTATGGCCGGAGATCCACAAATGGGCCCGCCGGTTGCGGTGGGATGTGATCGGCCGGCGGCCGTTCTCCCGCGACGAGCTGATGATGACGAACATCAAGCTGGCGCATGGCGAGGCGTTCGCGGTGGCCAGCGACACGCCGGACGCCATTGAGGGGGCGCACGCCGACGAGCTGCTGTACATCCTGGACGAGGCCAAAACCATCCCGGCGCCCACGTGGGATGCCATTGAGGGCGCCATGAGCACGGGCAACTGCCACATGCTGGCCACGTCCACCCCGGGCGAGCCAGCCGGCACGTTCTACGAGATCCACACCCGCAAGCCGGGTTTCGAGGATTGGCTGGTGCGGCACGTGACCCGCACCGAGTGCATTGCGGCGGGCCGCATGTCGGCCGAATGGGCCGAGCAGCGCAAGCGCCAATGGGGGGAGAAAAGCGCCGTGTACCAGAACCGCGTCGAGGGCAACTTTGCGGCTGATGACGCCGACGTACTGATCCCGCTGGCGTGGGTGGAGTCGGCCATCGAGCGGTGGCACGCGCTGGAGGGGGATTACGGCAAGCTGCAACGGGCGGCGCTGGACGTGGGCGAGCTGGGCGAGGATCGCTGCGTGTACGCCCCGGTACATGAGCGCGGCGTGCCCGTGCTGACCATGTGGGGCAAGGCCGAGACGATGGAGACGGTTGGCCGCGTCATCAAGCTGCACCCGTCGAAGCGCATCGACCTGGTTGTGGACGCCAACGGCGTAGGGGCCGGGGTGTGCTCCCGTTTGCGTGAGCTGGATTTCACGGTTACAGCCCACAAGGGGGCCGAGACCAGCGAGGAGACGGACACCAGCGGGGAGCTGCATTTCGCCAACAAACGGGCGGCGTCGTGGTGGGCGGTGCGCGAGGCGCTGGATCCGGCGAACAACCCAACGCTGGCCCTGCCGCCCAATGACGAGCTGATCGGCGACCTGACCGCGCCGCGCATCAAGTACACATCAACCGGCAAGATCGGTATCGAGCCGAAGGATGATATCCGCAAGCGCCTCGGCCGGAGCCCCGACTGCGGTGACGCCCTGGCTATGGCCATCTACCAGCCAGCCAAACGCGAGGCCCAACTGATCGTTATTGACTGATCCGCGCCCAACAACCTCAACAACTTAACCGCTGGAAACAATTTTTACACCATGTTTCCACCCGTTCTGGTGATAAACTGGCGCCAGTTGGGGAGGTATATGGCAATACAATCCCTGAACCTGCGTTACGCCCCGCCGGCATTGAGTGAATGGGATCGTCTGGAGCGTGATCGGTCTGCGGCTCGCGACATCGAGCACGTCAAGATGACGCTCAACGACTGGCTCAACTGCGACGGCATATTCAAACCAAACGACGGTCTCGGCGAATCGCCCACGAAGGCGAAGCTGATCCAGTCCAATGCGGACTGGGTGTACGCCTGCGTGACGGCCATCGCCGGCCGGATCATGTCTCTGCCGTACTGGCTGACGCTGGAGCGGCGCACGAAGGGCGGCGTTGAGAGCGCGCTGCTGGACGAGCACGTGTTCACTGATCTGCTGGCCAACCCCAACCCGGTGACCACCGGGGCTGAGTTGTGGTGGCTGACGGCGAGCGACCTCGAGCTGACCGGAGACGCGTACTGGCTGATGTTGGCCGAGCGCGGCAAGTGGCCGACGCAGATCTGGCGACTGCCGCCGGATGCCGTCTGGTGCGTGTACGACGGCAAGGGGCAGATCCCGCTGGAGTACATGGTTGACATCAACGGCGGCACATGGCGCATTGACCCGCAGTGGATCGCGCCCTTCCGGCTGCCTGGCGGCGGCTCCGAGAATCCGTGGCATGGCAGCCAGTCCCCGCTGCAGGCGGCCGCCCGGGCCACCGACCTGTCGCTGTTCACGCAGATCTACCAGGGCAACTTTTACAAAAACAACGCCCGCCCCGATTTCCTGATCACGTTCCCGCCGGGCGTCAAGATCAACCAGGAGACGTTGAAGGCGTTCAAGGCCAAGTGGGACGGCGCCCACAAGGGGCTGGACGCGGCGCACAAGTGGGGCGTTCTGGGTGACGGCGCCGACATCAAGACCATCAGCATCACGGACAACGACCGCCGGTACATCGAAGTGTCGGAGATGACGCGGGACAAGATCCTGGCCGTGTACAAGGTGCCCGCGTCCAAGCTGGGCCTGACGACTGACGTGAATCGCGCCAATGCCGAGAGCGCCGACTACACGTTCAACAAAGAGACCATCGATCCGCTGGCAACGCTGATCGCCTCGGCCATTAACAAGTACATCATCGGCCGCTATTATCAGCCGGCCGTCGGCCGCGGCGCCAAGCTGGTGTTTCAGTTCGAGAATCCCGTACCCAAAGATTCCGAGCGCGAGCAGAAACTGCTGCTCGAATTGATGCAGCACGGCATCCTGACGCCGAATGACGTGGCGACTGAGCTGGGCTGGGAGGCGTTCGACGAGGGCGATCAGCGGCTGATCAAAACCGGGCTGATCCCGTTCGAGCAGGTGGGGATGCCGTCGCTCGGCGGCTTCGACCTGGCCGGGCTGATGCCGAAGGCGGCCAAGGCCAAGGCGCTACCGGCGAGAGTCGACAAGCGGGCCCGGTACGCCAGGATGAAGCAGCTTGACCTGTGGCGTGAAGTGGGCCGCGAGTTGCGCGACACCGGCAAGGTGCCCGTTGAGGCCCACGCCGAGCTGTACGCGCGACACCTGAAGGGGATGAAGCCGAAGGTCAAGCCCATGCGCACCGCACTGAACGAGGCGTTTCGCGCCGAGGAGGAGCGGGTGCTGCAGGCCGTGCGGGCCGAGTATGGCAAGGCGCTGGACCGCATTGACCGCTCGAAGCCGCCCGAGGCGATCCTGAAGTACGTCCGCAAGCAGATTGACATCGACGCCCTGTTCGACGCCGTGTTTTCGCTGCAGGTGTTCGCCGACATCAACAAAAAATACTTGACCGACATGCTGCTGGACGCGCTTGAGGCCACGCTGCTGACGCTGACCGGGCAGGAGCGCCGGGTGTTGACGGCGCGCGCCGTGGCGTGGCTGCAGTCGGTCACGCGCCGCTACGCCGCCGATGTGGTGGACACGACGAAGAACGCCATCAAGGCGATCATCCGTGACGGCCTGGTCGAAGGCCTGAGCGTGGCCGACGTGGCCGGCAAGATTGAGACGCTGTATGACGGGTTCACCGACTGGCGCAGTGAGATGATCGCGCGCACCGAGCTCAACGCCGCGTCCAACGCCGGCGCGCATGAGGGCTACCGCGAGAGCGGGGTGGTTGCGCGGGAGCGCTGGCTGTCGGCGCTTGATGAGCGTACCAGGCGCCAGCCGGCCAGCGAGTTCGACCATTGGGTGGCCAACGGCGAGAAGGTGCAACTGGGCGAGCCGTTCACGCGCACCGGCGGCGCGCTGATGTTCCCGGGCGACCCCGACGGTGATCCCGGCAACACGATACTATGCCGTTGTTCTACCGTCCCTGTAATCGAGGCCGACGAGGAGGAGTGACATGGATGCGATCCTGAAACAGAAAATGTGGACGATAGAGCGTCAGGCCGACACCGACAGCGGCCGGATGCGCTTTCTGATGACCAGCGGCGCCGTGGATCGTGACGGCGAGATCGTCGATCCGGACGGGATGGTGGCTGATGCGTTCATGGCCAACCCGGTGTTCCTGTACGGCCACGACAGCTACGCGCCGCCGCTCGGCATCATCACGTCGCTGCAGCGCACGGGCGCCGGCTGGGAGGCCGAAGTCGACTGGGCCGACGCCATCAACCCGTTCGCGGCGATGATCAAGGCGTACTACGAGGCCGGGATGATGCGCGCCGTGTCGATCCGGTTCATGCCGAAGGAGTGGGAGAACGGCGACACGGACAAGGACGGCTATCACACCAAGTTCACGAAATGGGAGCTGCTGGAGCTGAGCGCCGTGACGATACCGGCCAACCCCGAGGCGCTGCGGGTGCGCGGCGTGGCGGGCGGGCCGGTGCGTCAGTGGCTGAAAAGCATCCAGGCGGCAATGGATACACCCGAAAACAAGGCCGAGTCCGCGCAAGCGCCGGCCAACGACCCGGCTGCGGGTGAACGCAAAGACGCCGGGTCGTCCTCTTATCCGATGTTCACCGTTGACTATGCGATGGACAACGGCCTGTACTCGTTCAACGTCGAAGCACGGGACTGGGACGAAGCCGAGCAGCGCCTGGCCGCGATCAAGGATACGGCGGTCGTGTCCGGCGAGCTGGTGGGCGAAGTGCCGTGCGGCGATGTCGACGATGACGACGACGACGAGGCCCAGGGGGGAGCCAATGGTACGGACGATGGCCGCGACAAGGCGGCCGGTGCCGATGCTGCTGAAGGCACTCCAGGCGCAGAGCCGGGAGCGGAGAGCAAAACGGATGACAGTGGCATCACGCTGGCCAACCTGGTCGGGGCCGGGGAAGGCATCACCATCACCGAGCAGGAGCTGGCCGAGACCGTGGCGCGCGCCGTCGCGGCTCGGCTGGCCGCCCTCGAGACCGAGCGCAAGAGCGCCGATGAGGATTACCTGTCCGGCAAGGCGGCCATCCGTCACCTGTTGGCGTGAATGGATAGAGCGTGCTGCAAAGACAAAAGGGAGGATTGCATACCATGAGCGAAACGATCTTCAAGGACAAGCAGGAGCTGGACGATCACATCAGCGGTGTGGTCGTGGCCAGCATCGAGGCCTGGCAGAAGAAGGCGAACGCCAACGGCGAGCGCCTGACCGTGCAGGATCCGAAGTCCGGCAACCTGGTCGACAGCGAGGAGCTGCTCCGCGAGGAGCGCGCCAAGCAGGCCAGCCGGATCAAGAGCATCGAGGACGGCAAGTTCGACCCGACGTTCACCGCCGGCCTGATGCAGTCCGGCGAGTACCGCCGGCTCGTCACCGACTGGTTCCGCGGCCACCTGGACAAGGGGTACGGCGGGACGAAGGAGTGGCGCGACACCTGCGCCCGGCTCGCGCAGTTCGAGCCCACCAACGAGCGGGCCAAAACCATCAGCTCGGCGAGCTCCGGCTACGGCGCCGAGTTCATGCCAACCGGGTTCGAAAAGGAGATCTGGATGCGCGTGGGGCAGTACAACGTGCTGCGCCAGGTGGCGTCCGTGGTCCCCGTGGCCGGCAAGGTCACGTTCCCGGCGTCCACGACCCGCGCCACGGCCTACTACACCGCCTCGGCCACCGCCCCGGCGGGCCAGTCCGGCCTGGCGTCGTCCAACGTCACCATCGATCCGCACAAGCTGATCGTGTGGGATGAGGTCGACAAGAAGCTGTTCTTCGCGGGCGGCATCGACCTGACCGACTACCTGGCGACCGCGTTTTCGGACGGCATGGGGTACACCGAGCTGTACTACATGACCAACGGCAGCGGCACCAACCAGCCCAGCGGCTTCGCCAACCACACCGCCTACTCCAGCGTCACCGCCGTGACCCTGGAGACCGGGCTGACCCTGGCCTACGCCGACCTGGTCAACCTCGAGTTCACCCCGGACGCCAAGTACCGCAACTTCGGCGTCTACATGATGCCCACCAACGGCCTGAAGCTGGCCACCAAGCTCAAGGACACCACCGGCCAGCCGATCTGGACCCGCGCCGCCGAGGGCCGGCCCGACCTGCTGAACGGCTATCCGGTGTACCTCAACGAGACCATCCTGGCCAACATCAGCATCAGCGGCGCCAACACCACCGAGATCTATTTCGGTGACTTCAAGGCGTACATCATCGGCGAGCTGAAGCAGATCAGCTTCGAGATGTCCGACCAGGCCGGCGACAGCTTCAAGAACGACTCGGTGTACGTCAAGACCACGGCGTACAACGACGGCAAGCTGCGCGACCAGGCCGCCATCGACTACCTGACCGCCGTGCATCACTGATGCCCGGTAGTCAGCCAAACCGGCACGACTGACGATTGACGGGGGGGCCGGGACAATATAGGGCCCGGCTCCCCACATACACACGGAGGGAGGCAGAGAGGCATGGCCAGGATTCAAGTGATCAGACCCTGCGTGATTCACGCCGGCCCAAGCGAGTACGCGTTCGAGCCGGGCGAATACATCGTGTCTCACGACATCGCGGACAAGGCCATCGGGCACGGGCTGGCCATCGCCCTGCCCGAGTTTCAGGACGTGCCGCCGGCGGTGGAGACGGCGCCCAACACGGCGCTGGACGAGGCGCCGACGGTGACGACGGAGCTCAAGCCGGGCCGCGGCCGGCGCAAGGGCCAGGCACGGAGGCGCGGATGATCGTTCAGGTGGAGCGCCCGTTTCGCATTGGCGGGGAGGATCCCGAGTACACGCGGGGCGAAGTGGTGCGTCTACCGGTGGAGCTGGCGTCCCTGTTCGTCGGGCTGGGGCTGGCGATACCGTCAAAGGACACCGGCAAGGTGAGGGCGTTCACCAGCGACATGAACAGGCTGCGCCGTGACGTGGGCGTGCGGCCGTATGACCCGAACGTCTATTTTCACGACAAGGCGAGCCTGTGGGACGCCCGGCCGGGGCAGAAGATCCTGATCGTGCGCAAGTACGGCGGGCTCGGCGACATCCTGATCGCGTCGTACCTACTGCAGGCGGTACACGAGCGGTTTCCCGACAACCCGCTCACATTCGCTAACCCGCGCCGCTACCGCGACCTGTTCGACAACGTGAGCTGGCTGCATTTTCTGGAGTACGACGACATTTTCAAGGACTACAACTTCATCCGCGGCGGCGTCATTGCCAACGAGATCACCGAGCAGTACGACATCGTTGAGGACGTGAGCACGCCGTGCCACATTTGGGAGACCAACTTCAAGAGCTTCGACTTCGACCGGGACGGCCTGCTGTGGCGCAACCGGCTGGACATTTGGGGCAACTGGATCGGCGTGTACGGGTTCGACAACGCGCAGTCGTGCATCAAGATCCTGCCGGCTGAGATCAAGCGGATGCGCGCCAAGTGCTTCGGCAACCAGAAACACACGTGCATCGTGGCGCCCATGTCGGCGCTGGACAGCAAGGACTTCCCGTATTACGACGCGCTGTGTGACGCGCTCAGTGCGCACGGGTACAACGTGAAGCTGGCCGGGAACAAGAAATACTTCGTGGAGCAACAGCACCACGCGCCGCTGATGGCCGCGAGCAACCGCGAGCTGGTGGCGATGACGGGCGCGGCCGACCTGATCGTCACGGTGGACTCGGCGTTTTTGCACGCCGCCGGCATCACCGGCACACAGGGCGTCGGTATTTTCAACATCAACGACGGCGCGACATATTGCAAGTATTATCCGACCGTCACGCCGGTTCAGCTCTGTGACAAGCCGTGCATCATGCTACACGCGCATCAGTGCCAGTGGGATATCGGGCATCGAAAGACCTGCTATCCCAAAGACAGCGTGGACCGAATCATGGCGGCGGTGCCGCGGCCCGAACGCATCGGCAAGCCGACCCGACGGAGGCGACCATGACACTCAGGCTCAATTTGGGCTGCGGCGACAAGATGATCGATCATCCTGAATGGATGAACATCGACAACCGCAAGGTGGCACCAGAGAGTTCAATTTTCGTGCGGCATGATATCCGGCACGTCCGGCACAACATCGCCCGGGATGGGGCGGTGGACGAGATCATGCTATCCGACGTGCTCGAGCATTTCCGGCTGGATGACGCCAAGGCGCTGCTGGCCGACTGCTACGCGCTGCTCAAGCCGGGCGGGAAGTGCACCATCAAAACGCCGGTGATCGGGCTACTGATCCGCTGGGCGAAAAACCATACCGAGTGGGAGACGGCCCTGCGGTGGTACGGCGGCAACGACTATCCCGGCAACAGCCACCAGTTCTGCTGGCCGGAGAACGAGCTGCTGGAGTACATCAACGGGCTGGGCTTCAAGGTGGTCAAAAAGGGCTACCAAGAGGACACCAACCTGGTGCTGGAGGTGGTGAAATGAGCCGTTGCGCCCTCGTCACCTATTCGGACCTTGAGGCGCTGAGCCGGCGCACGTTCACCGCGGCCGAGCGTTCGACGCTGACGAGCCTCATCACCGACGTGGAGGATTGGGTGGCGGCCAACTGCCTGGACTGGACGTATGAGGCGGCCGGCGCGTCCCACGATTACGATGGCAGCGGGTGCGATACGCTGTACCTGGGGCGCTGGCTGGCCACGGTGACGGCCATCGACGATGACGGGACCACCATCGCCACCACGGACGTGATCAACCGCGGCTATGCGCTGCGCTATCCGGACAACACGTTTCGCGACGACTACGACAACATCACCATCACGGGCACGTGGGGCTGGCAGGCCGCGGCCAACGCTCCGGTTGACTTCATACACATGGTGACGCTGATCTGCCTGGACGCGCTCCCGGCGTGGTTTGACCGGGAGGAGCGCGCCGTGTCCATCGGCGGGGTGAGCCAGACGTTCGATTTCGGCATGGTGACGCGGGACAACCGCATCCGCACGACCTGGCTGAAATACTCGGGGGTGGCGTCGATATGAGCCGGCGCTTCAGCGACACGTTCACGGTGTACCGCAAGATGGCCTCAACCGGCACGACCGGCGAGGTCACGTACACCGAGGCCGCTGTCGCCAGCGACGTGCGCGGGCACGTGTTTCAGAAAAGCGAAGTGTTCGGTTGGCGGGATGATCGCGGCCGGGTGACGGGCACCTGGCGGCTCATCACCGACTGCGCCCACGACATACAAGTGAATGACCACGTGTCAACCGGCGGCCGCAACTTCACGGTGATCGAGGTTTGGGACCGTGACCTGCGGTTTCAAGAGGCGGTGCTGGATGCCTTATGAAACGATAGGGGTCAAGTTTGTGCTTGACGAAGCCACCACCAGGCGGCTGGGCGCACACGCGGCCACGCTGGCGCTGGAAGCGGCCGGCAAGGTGTTCGTGTCCGACATCAAGTCCGCATTCACGTCTGCCGGCGCCGAAGGCTCGAAGCAGGCCACGGGGCGCATCTATTACCGCGGCGTCAATAACGACATCGTGCACCAGGCGTCGGCGCCCGGGCAGGCGCCGGCCGTAGATACCGGGCGCCTGCGCGCCAGCATCGACTCGGTGATGATGCCCGGCAACCAGCGCGTGCTGATCGGCACGCCGGTGGACTATGCCCCGTACCTGGAGTTCGGTACCAGCCGCATCAAGCCGCGGCCGTTCTTTCGGCCGGCGGTGTATCGTTACCGCGGCAACAATGACCTGATGAAAAAGGTCGTCTACCAGTTGCGCGTGACCGGGAAGGTGAAGTGATGGCCACGGATTACGATCTGATTTACGTGGCGCTGCGAACCGCGCTGACCGGCAACGCCGGGGTGGCCGCGGCCGTGGGCACACGCATCTACAACCTGTGGCGGCCCGGGACTGACAGCACCTATCCGCGCATCGACTTCGGTTTCATCAGCGAGACCACCAACGAAAACAGCCTCAAGCAGATGCTGTGGCAGTTCAGCATTTTCGACGATGACCACGACGTGCTGAATTGCCAGGCCATCAGCTTGCTGATCGAGAAGGTGCTGCATTGGAACAACATCACCGTCGGCGGCTGGAACAACTACTGGATCGTCAAAACGGCCAGTCGCGTGGTGGGCATTGACGGGGACATTGCCCACGTGGCCGACGACTATCTGATCACGATCAGGGAGTCCTGATCCGTTCTTTGAGTACAGCGGGGGCTCGGGGGAGCAAGCGGGGCTCATAATCCCGCGATGGCGGGTTCGACTCCCGCCCCCGCATCCAAGCATGACCATGAGATTGTTGCAGAGTACAGGAGGAGACAATGGCCACAACCTACGTTGCCCAGCCGTATGCAGCCGTGTGGGATCCCGACACCACGGACCTGACCCTGGTGCAGAACGGCAAGATCAGTATCGACCTCGAGTACGAGTACGTCGAGGTTCGAGACAACGACCACGGCACGACCCCGGTGGAGATGTATTCCAACGGCATCAAAACCTGCCGCGTGCGCGTGCCCGTGACCGATCACGCATTCGCCACCATGAGCGCCATGTTGCCGCTCGCCACGTACACGTCCGGCGGCAATGGCCGGATCGAGATCCGGCCGTCCATCGGCACGTCGCTACTCGGCACGGCGAAGGAGCTGGTGCTCAAGCGATTCGAGAGTGGCAGCGCCAGCACGGACCCGGCCGACTGGATCACCTTCCCGAAGGCCGCGCCGACGGGCAAGGTCAGCGTGTCGCTCGGCGCCGAGCAATCCACCTACGAGGTGGAGTTCGTGTGCTTCCCAGACACGTCCAGCAACAACCGCTTCATGTACTGGGGCGACGAGTCCGCGTCGTAATGACGGCGCGGCATGGAGGGCAGGATGGACACCGTTGAGATCAGGGATGATGCTGCCGTTCTGGTGAAGATCGGCGAGACGCTGTACCGGGTGCGCCCCACGTTCGCGTCCATGTTGAGGGCGGTGAAGCTGCAGGATCAGGTTGACCGGGTCGAAGGCGGCACCAACCTCGAGGCGGTCGCGGGTGTGATGCAGGAGACGCGGGCGTTGATTCTTGACGCCAGCGACATCCCCGAGGCCGAGTTCGACAAGCTGACTTATGGGCAGATCAAGCAGCTCATGGGTGTGGTTCGCGGGGCGATGACTGAGGAGCCGGGAAAAAACTGATCCGGCTGGAGCTGGCGATGGCCTACATGGCCCGGATGTACGGCTGGTCGCTGCCGGAGATCCAGGCGTTGACGCCGAGCGAGTTCCAGCGTTTCAGTCGGCTAGCCGAACAGCTCTATGGCATGGAGATGCTGATGATGGTCAAGGTTGCGTGTATGCCGTACATGACCAACGAGAGTGACCGCCAGGACGTCATCATGCAGATCCAGGCCATGATCACCGGCCAGGCCGTGCCACAGCCCAGCGTGGACGATCTGAGGGCAGACATCGCCCGCCATACGGGAGGATAACATGTCCGAGGCGCCCAAAATCGGCCAGGCGTTTATCGAGATTCGCGGCGACAGCTCGAAGATGACCGCTGACGCCAAGAGCGCCGGCGCGTCCATTATGAGCGCCGTCAAGGCGTTCGGGCCGGCCATCGCCTCGGCGCTCGGAGCGTGGAAGCTGGCCGATACGGTCAAGAGCGCCGCCAACCTGGGCGACGAGCTGTATAAAACCTCGCAACGTGTGGGCGTGGCCGTGTCCGAGCTCTCGGCGCTCAAATACGCGGCCGACATGAGCGGGACCAGTTTGCAGGGCATGGTGGTCGGCCTGCGCAACCTGAGTCGCGTCACCATTGAGGCCGCGCAGGGTGGCAAACAGGCGCAGGATGCATTCCAGCAGATCGGCATCCAGATCCGCAACGACGACGGCACGCTGAAAGACAACAATACGCTGCTCGGCGACATCGCCGACAAGTTCAAGGCGATGCCCGACGGGGCCGAAAAGACGGCGTTGGCGATGGAGCTGATGGGCCGTAGCGGGACGGAAATGATCCCGATGCTCAACGAGGGGCGGGCCGGGCTCGA
>CAYYBO010000099.1:0-12494 GCA_964470125.1 uncultured Planctomycetaceae bacterium
GCGGGCTGAGCCCGCCCTACTTTCGGCTTTCGACGTTTCGACTTTCGACCTCCGTTGTTTCGCCTTGTTTAGCTTTGTTTCGGCTTGTTTAGGTTTCCCGAACCGCTAAGGCTCGGCGGGAGCCTCGCCTTCCAGCGCATCAACGCTGCTCAAGTTCGAGAGGCCGCCTGGACTGAAGTCCGGGGCTCTTCGTGGTCGCGTCGGCCAGGGGCGGCTGACGCTACCGATCGATCGGCGGACCCGGCAGCCGCCGAAACTCACGCCAGGTCCACGCCAAGCCGGCGGTAAGAAGGATGAGGCCGACCAGGTTAAACCACAGCGGCTGAAAGAGCACTTCCTCTGAAGCGGTCGGCGTGTAGCCGCGAATCTCAAGACGCGGGATGGCCAAGGCGATGTGGGGCAGGGAGTTGTTGAGCGCGTGGCCCAGAACGCAGGGCCACAGCGACCGCGTTCGCATGAACCACCAGCCGAACAACAGGCCCAGTGCCAACGCGGGGAAGAACTGCCAGGGATTAAGGTGTATCACCGCGAAAAGGAGGGCGGTGACGAGGACGGCGGTCCACGGGCGCCGCCGCTGCAACAGGCCGTTCAACATCACACCGCGGAAGATCGGCTCCTCGGTGAGCGGCGCGACGATGCAGAGCAGCACGACCGACTGCCACATCTGCTGTTGATCGCCCAGCAGTCCGCCGAGCAACAGGTCCCCGAAATCCGAAGGAGGCAGCAACAGCCACACAAGATTGCAGAGCTCGGACAGAAGCACGGAAAGGCCGACGACGGTGATGGCCAAAGGAGGCACCAGCGAAATCGACATCGGCCGCAACGGAAGAGCCAGACGAATCGGCAGCTTGCCCCAATAGACGGCGACAGCAAAAACCACCACGAAGCTCGCCAAGTTCGCCAGAATGATGGAGCCGGGACCCATCACCACCTTCAGCGGCAAGTCCAGGAGCAGCCCCGTCACGCCCAGCACGGTTCCGCAGACGAGTTGCGCGCCGATCAGCAGAAGCGTCAAGAGTACGGCCTGCCCGATGGTCGGAAACGGCGGCCGCGACACCGGCAACGCGAGAGGAATGGCTATCGGCGGAGGCGGCGGCGGATTTAATGAAGTCACGGCGACGCGATCCTCCAGCGTTGCGACACCTGGCGAGATTGTCGAGGCGAAGCAGACTGATCGGGAGGCGTGCGCCGAGCTGTCGGGGCAACCTCGCGTCAGACGCTTCTCTGCGACAGCTTGTCTCGCAGATACTCGACCACGCGGGACTTGTTAATCCGCTCCTGGGCGCCGGTGTCGCGGTCGCGGACGGTGACGGTGCCGTCTTCGGGTCCGGGCATCAGATTGCCAGATCGGCGTCACGGTCAACGGATTCGGCGGGCTCGGCGGCGAAGAGGCCCACCGCGAGCGTCAACGGTCCAACGCGGCCGGCGTACATCATGAGGATGATCAGGACTTTTCCCAGATCGCTGAGTTCCGGCGTAATCCCCATGCTCAGTCCCACGGTTCCCAGGGCCGAGGCCGTCTCGAAGAAACACTTATCGAAGGGGGCGTTCTCCAAGAGATCAAGACAATACGCGCCGATTATCAGGGCCAGGATATAAAAACCCAGGTTGGCTACGGCGGCGACGACTCGCCGCCGTGGGATTGGGTGTCCCCAAAAGGTGATCTCCTCGCGGCCTCGGAACGCCGCGGCCATGAAGCCGACGAGCACGGAGACAGTCGTGGATTTAACGCCGCCGCCGGTGCCGGACGGAGAGGCCCCGATCACCATGAGAACGAGCAGCAGGAGGATCGATGCCTTGGAGAGCCCGGCGATGGAAATGGTGTTGAATCCCACCGTGGTCATGGCCGTTATGCACTGAAAGAACGCAGCCAGGAGTCGCTCGTGGGGGGGCAGTCGGGCGATGGAAGGCTCGGTCAGGAAGAGCAGCAGCGTCCCGATCACGGTCAGCCATGCAGTCATCCAGATGATGATCTTGCTGGTCAGCGTGATGCGGCGGACCTTGCGAGCGAGCATCCTCCAGAAATCGATGCAGACGATGAAGCCGATTGCGCCAAGGTAACCGAGGGCCGCGATGACCACGTTGATCCAAAAGTGGCCAGCGAATGACTCAAAGCTGCTGTTGTTCAGACTGAAACCGGCGGTGCAGAATGCCGAGATGCTATGAAAGACGGCCTTCCACAACGGCGAGGCGACGCCGGCGTTCCTGAAAAGCAGGTAAAGCAACAGTGCCCCAACTGCTTCGATAAGAAGGGTGAATCTGACCACCGAGCGGATGAAATTGTCCAATCGGAAGGATGCCGGCATGGGAAACACGATGAAGCCGATCTTGGCGCGCAGTTCGGAGAGTTGGTCCGCGCGTGACAGGATCACGAACGAGCCGATGGTCATGTAGCCGATGCCGCCGAGTTGGATCAGGAGGAGGACGACGAGCTGCCCGAAGAAGGTGTACGAATCGGAGACGCTGACCGGGACCAGGCCCGTTGTTGAGACCGCCGAGGTGGCGATGAACAGGTTGTCCAGGGCCGCAACGCCGGGCGATAGTTGGGAGATGGGCAGACACAACAGAAGCCAACCGAAGAGGATGTAGGAGAGATAGCCCAGCAGGACCAGCTTGGTCGGCGGGAGCAGCAGGAAGAAGCGCAGGAGGCGGCGCAAAAAGCTCACGAACTTGCGTTTGCTCACGCCGGGTGTGTTGCCTGAAAAGAAGATTGCGCCGGACAAGCCAGCGAACATGGCTGAACCTCTCAATCGCCAGAGGATGCCCTCCGAGACGCTCAGGAGGTTCTCCTCTTCCACGCCTACGAGGTTAGCTGACGGGCTCGGGCGGAAGAGATTGCCCTACGCCTTCCGGCGATTCGCCCCAGGGAATCGGGTCCCCCGTCCCTGCGATCCGCAGGGTTCGGCGTTGTCACGATAAGAACAGTAGGCTTCGCCGCCCGCCCGGTCAAGCCCGCCCGCTTATGTGCCCCTGGAGGACAGTCTTTCTCGGAGGTATTCGACGACGCGGGACTTGTCAATCCGTTCCTGGGCGCCGGTGTCGCGGTCGCGGACGGTGACGGTGCCGTCTTCCTTGGTCTGGCCGTCGATGGTGAAGCAGTAGGGCGTGCCGGCTTCGTCCATCCGGGCGTAACGCTTGCCGATGCTGGCCTTGGGGTCGTAGGCGGCGGGCCAGAGCTTCTTCACCTCGCGGTAGATCGGCTCGGCGATCTCCGGCAGGCCGTCCTTGTTGACCAGCGGGAAGATCGCCGCCTTGATCGGCGCGAGCCGCGGATGGAACTTGAGCAGTTCCGGGCTGGGCCGCGATTCGTCCACGGTGTACGCCTCGCAGATGAAGGCCAGCGTGCTGCGGTCGGCCCCGGCGGAAGGCTCGATGACCGTGGGCAGGTAGCGTTCCTTGCGCTCGTCGTCGAAGTAGCTCAGGTCCTTGCCGCTGTGCTTGGCGTGCTGGGTCAAGTCGAAGTTGCCGCGATGGGCGACGCCTTCCAGTTCCTGCGGCTCGTCGGCGAAGGGGAAGCAATACTCGATGTCCGTGCAGGCCTTGCTGTAGTGGGCCAACTCCTTCTCGTCCTGGTTGCGGGGCTTGAGGTTCTCGCCGGCCAGGCCGAGCGACTTGTACCAGTTGATGCGGATGTCCCGCCACCACTCCCACCACTTCATGCTCTCGCTATCATGGCAGAAGAACTCGATCTCCATCTGCTCGAACTCGCGTGAGCGGAAGGTGTAGTTCCGCGGGTTGATCTCATTGCGGAAGGACTTGCCGACCTGGGCGATGCCGAAGGGGACCTTGATCCGCGTGGAGCTGCAAACGTTCGGAAAGTTTACGAAGATGCCCTGAGCTGTCTCGGGCCTCAGATATACCTTGTTCTCTTCGTCTTGAACGGCACCAGCGTGGGATTCGAACATGAGATTAAAGGCGCGGGGGTCCGTCAAATCCCCACCGCAGTTGGGGCACGCTTTTGTCTCAGGGCTGATCGGACGATCCATGGGCGTTGCGATTAGGCCGACGAATTCGCCAAATCGCGCGATTCCCGCGCCAAGGGATTGCAGCGTAGCCCCAACTCGCGGATGCACATTTCGCTGGTCCCGCACTATCGCCAATCCAGGTGCGGTCTTCCTGCCTGGTTTTCGTATCCACTCGCTCAACTTTGCATCATCAATGCCTTGTTCAAAGATCTGGGCCAGGGAGCGGTACCACTCTGACTCGTTCAGGAGGTCGTTAAGTTGGTCTGCTCGGAACAGCTTCCTGCACACGCGGCATGTCTGCATCGGGTCTTGAAAGCCTGTCGCGTGGCCGCTGGCTTCCCAGACCTTCGGGTTCATGATGATCGAGCAATCCACGCCGACCATGCTGATCTCTTTGCCGTCGGGGCCGACGGGGGGATTGGTCACCATGTCGTGCCACCAGGCGTCCTTGATGTTCCGCTTCAGTTCGACGCCCAGCGGGCCGTAGTCCCAGAAGCCGTTGATGCCGCCGTAGATTTCGCTGGACTGAAAGATGAACCCTCGCCGCTTGCACAGGGCGACGATCTTCTCCATTCGCTCGGTTGATTTCGCCATTAGAAGTCCCGTCTCGTTTGCCTCGTTCGGCCGCGGTTACGAAAGGATGAAGGATAAGGGATGAAGGATGAATAACGGAAACAACGGCCGGCGTTGAATCGACGCGACGCTCAACGCCGAGGCCGCGCCTCTACATCCCTCATCCTTCCGCCGCAACGCCTTTGTTGCCATCTCGCAACAGCCTGTCCCAATCGGCACAGATTACCGGCCCCGCCGGCACAATACCCGCCGCCATAACTCGTTTCTGAGCAAGCAGTTAAGTGCATTCCGCAAGAGGCCATCGGGCCGGGAACCCCCTTTGCCTTCCGCTCGGGCGGGAAGAGAGAGCAGTCCAGCGACCCGCAAGGGCCGGCCAGGCGAGAGCGAGGGGGGGAAGGCAGGTGGTCATCATGTTGGCGGATTTGGTGACAGATTACATCCGGCAGCGGGCGAAGATCCTTGTCCTCACGTTCTTCACTTACGCGGCGATGTGCTGAGGGAATCTTAGACGAAGAACGGCGAATGACGAGGGAGGCGCCCGAACACGGGCTGCAAGCCGCGTGGGGCGCAGCGCGGTTTCCCACCCTCAGGTTTCGCAGTTCGTGATTCGCTACTCTTCATTCCGTCCGACCGCCCGGCCGCATGTCTCGCACAGGCCCCGAATCTGAAAACGGTGCGACAGAGCCAGGAAGGCATGTCTTGAAGCCAGGGCCGTTCGCAGCCGCATCACCTCCGAGGCGTCAAACTCGATGATCCGTCCGCAGCGTGTGCAGACCATGTGATCGTGCGGGTCCTGTCCGTAGGCGTGCTCGTAGTGAACCTGCTTGTTGCTGAAGTGAACTTCGCGAACGATGCCGCAATCGACGAGCAGCTTGAGCGTGCGATAGACCGTCGCTTTGCCGACACGGCGGGTGGCCTGACGCATGCCCAATAGAAGCTGCTCCGCCTCGAAATGCTCGTCGTTTCGCATGACCGCCTCAAGGAGCAGCCGGCGTTCGGCCGTATACTTCAGGCCGCGGCCGCGAAGATACTCGCGGAAGACGGTCTCCACCGTTTCGAGCACTTTCTGGCTGACGGGCCTGGCCATTGGTGGTCCCTGACGCGTTCGAAGACAAGGCAATCTAACGCGCAGCCTGGAGACGCGGCAAGCAAGGTTCAGGCGGTCGCTTTTCCGCGCCGGCAGGCCCGGCTATGATGTTCCGGGGAGAACTGAGCCGCTGAAGCAGACCGGGATGATACATGGCTGACCGACGACTGGAGGACCTACCGCCACACGATCGGCGCAGCTTTTTCGCAGCCGGCATTGCCCGCATGCTCGGACCGCTGGCGGAGTATATCGAGCACCGCATTCCACCGGAGCTGTTGGCGTCGCTGCGCATCCATCTCCGACCACCGGGGGCGATCGCCGAGAAGGATTTCCTGAACACCTGCTATCGCTGCGGCAACTGCGCGGCTGTCTGCCCGGTGCATGCCATCTCTCAAATCCGCGGCGAGGGCGATGAGTTGGACGGGACGCCGCACATCGAGCCGCACAAGCAGCCTTGCACGATCTGCGACGATCTGTCCTGCATGAAGGCGTGCCCGAGCGGGGCATTGAAATCCGTCGGACGACTGGACATCCGCATGGGTCTGGCGGCCGTGGATCACGGCTTGTGCCTTCGCTCCGCTGGGCAGGACTGTACCACGTGCCTGCAAGAGTGCCCCCTTGGCGAACTGGCGATCAAATTGGATGATAATGGGCGCGTGCGCCTGATTGACCCGGCTAGCACCGGCCGAGGCTGTGTGGGCTGCGGTCTGTGCGAGCAGCACTGCCCCGTTACGCCGAAGAAGGCGATTCGCGTGCGGCCCTGAGGCGGCGGGCCGACGCGGATACCGGGGCCGAATTGAGTATGCGAGAGGCCGGTCCATGACCAGGTATCTGACAGCCATGCCCCCGCTAATCCGCAAGATCGTGGTTGCAGCGGCTCTCTGTGCCGCCGTGATTCTGTTGCTGCTGGTGCTCGCGGGGAAGTTCCACCGCAAGATCGACAGCCGCTCGCCCGACGTGGGGACGGCGGCATCCGCCCTGAGCGGGCGACCGCTGCCGGCCGGTCTGAGGACCGAGCCGGTTCGACTGATCCGGGTCCCGGCCACCGAATCAGCAGTCGGCACCATCCGGGCAGTTTACGAGACCTCGCTGGCCTCGAGACTGCTGGCGAAGGTGGTAGAGGTTAACGTCATCGCCGGACAGCGCGTCGCCAAGGATGACGTACTGATCCGGCTGGATGACGCCGATCTGCGAGCCAGGTTTCAGCAGACCCAGGCGGCGGCCGACAGCGCCAAGGCGGCGTACGAGCAGGCGAAGGTTGAGTTCGACCGAATCGAGAAGCTTTTTCAACAGGGCGACGCCGCCCAGATTGAATACGACCGGGCCAGCACCAGCTTGAGGTCAACCGAAGCGGCCCTTCGCCAGGCAAGCCAGGCCCGCGATGAGGCCGCGACCATCAAGGACTACGCGGTCGTGCGTTCCCCCATCAACGGAACAGTCATCGACAAGAAAGTCGAAGTCGGCGACGTGGTGCAGCCGGGACAAACCTTGCTGTCGTTGTACGATCCGACGCGGATGCAGCTCGTGGCCAGCGTGCGGGAATCGCTGACCCATCGTCTGGCCGTTGGTCAGACTGTCGATGTCTTCGTCGAGGCCCTGGGCAAGCAATGCCAGGGCAGCGTGAGCGAGATCGTCCCCGAGGCCGAGTCGGCCAGCCGGACGTTTGCCGTCAAAGTGACCGGTCCGTGTCCGCCGGGGATATACAGCGGTATGTTTGGGCGGCTGCTCGTTCCGCTGGGCCAGCGCGAAGTGCTGGTAGTGCCGGCGGAGGCCGTCAGCCGTGTCGGACAGTTGGACATGGTGGAGGTGGCTGAAGGCGGCCGGCTCCGCCGACGAGTAGTCCAACTCGGCCAGACATACGGGAACTCAATCGAGGTCCTGAGCGGTCTGCGTGCGGACGAAAGAGTGGTAGTGGCAGCCGTTCCCCCATCGGCCCAGGCGGCACGCAACAGCACTTGACCGGCTTGAAGCACGCGAAGGGGAGCGGCGGGTTCGACAAGACAGACCCTCGCCGGCGTTCAAGCCCGGCAAGGGCGGCGTGAGCTTCCACGCCAGACGACGGTCGCGGGATTGAGAGACTCCGCCTGCCGAGAGCTGCAGCGATGGCACACGAGACTCCTTCACACGTCGAAACACATCACGGCTTTACCAACGCGATCGTTCGGGCGTTCCTGCGGTCGAATCTGTCGTTGATCCTGATCCTTCTCGCGGCGGCGCTGGGCGTCTCGGCGTTGTTGGTCACCCCGCGAGAGGAAGACCCTCAAATCGTCGTGCCTCTGGCGGACGTGATAGTCAGTTTCCCCGGTCACGGGGCCGAGGAGGTGGAGGCGCTCGTCGCCACGCCGCTCGAACGGCTGCTCTATCAAATCGACGGCGTTGAGTACGTCTATTCAACCTCTCACGAGGACCAGGCGGTCGTCACCGTTCGTTTCCATGTCGGCGAGGATCGCGAGCGCAGCCTGGTCAAGATATATAAGAAGATCGACGAGAACCTCGATCTTGTCCCGCCCGGCGTGACCGGCTGGGTGGTCAAGCCGGTCGAGATCGACGACGTGCCGATCGTCACGTTGACGCTGGCGGGGAAAAGCCGAAACGTCGAAACGCCGAGACGCCCGGATGGAGATGCCAAGGCGTCGGTCGACGAATACACCCTGCGGCGGGTGGCCGAGGAGTTGGTCGAGCGGCTGGCGGCGGTGGAGAACGTCTCGCGGGCCTACGTCGTCGGCGGGCAGCCGCGGGTCGTGTACGTCCGGCTCGATCCCGACCGCATGCAGGCGTACCGAGTCTCGCCACTGGACGTGCGGCGGGCCATCGCAGTCACCAACCTGAGCCGCACGGCCGGCGAGTTCTCTCGCCAGGACGAAGTGGTTCGGGTTGAAGCGGGACGAGTCTTCGCCCGTGCCGATCAACTGCATGAACTGGTTGTCGCCGTATTCCACGAGCGGCCGGTGTTCCTCAAGGATGTGGCGACGATCACAGACGGCCCGGTGGAGGCTGACAATTACGTGCGACACGGCTGGGGACGGGCACGGGGCTTCGAACACCGTCCCGGGGCCGCCGGCTCGACGATCGGCGGCCTGGCCGAAGACCAGTCCGCGACCTCAAACCAGGAATCTGAAGCATCTTCCGCCGCCGTTACCATCGCCCTGGCCAAGAAGAAGGGAGCCAACGCGGTGAAGGTCGCGGACGATGTACTCGCGGCCGCCGAGACGCTGAGGCGAGAGGTCCTGCCGGACGACATGGAACTGGTGGTCACGCGAAACGCCGGCCAGACCTCAAACGAAAAAGTCAATGAGCTGATCGAGGCCCTGGCGGTTGCCGTGTTCATCGTTATCGCCCTCCTGACCATCGGGCTGGGCTGGCGGGAATCACTGATCGTGGCCATTGCCGTGCCGGTCGTCTTCGGCCTGACGCTGACGGTCAACCTGCTCTTCGGCTACACGATCAACCGCGTAACGCTGTTCGCCCTCATCCTGTCGCTGGGCCTGCTGGTGGATGATCCCATCGTGGACGTGGAGAACATCGCCCGGCACTTCGCGCTGCGTCGCCGGGCCACGCGGGAGATCGTGCTCGAAGCCGTCGCGGAGATCCGCCCGCCGCTGATCACGGCAACACTGGCGGTGATCGTCTCCTTCCTGCCGATGTTCTTCATCACCGGCATGATGGGGCCGTACATGCGGCCGATGGCCCTGAACGTTCCCGTGGCCATGCTGATGAGCATGATCGTGGCGTTTACCATCACTCCGTGGATGGCGTATCACGTTTTGCGAAAGCGGTATAGCGATCAGCCAAGCGTTGGCAGCGTGGTCTCCAATCCGCAATTCACAATCCCTGATCCGCAATCGTCGGACCCGCACGAGACCGGCAATCTCAAGGAAACGACGCTGTACAAGTTCTTCCACCCGCTCATGGCCCCTTTGCTGCACTCGCGCAAGCGGGCCTGGCTGTTCCTGCTGGTCATGGGCGGAATGACCCTCGCCGCGGCCGGACTGGCGGCGACAAGGCACGTGCCGCTGAAGATGCTGCCTTTTGACAACAAGAACGAATTGCTGCTGGTGCTCGATCTCGACGAGGGCACGACGCTGGAGCGGACCGATGCCGCCGTCCGCGAAGTCGAGGACTACCTGCGGGTTGTGCCCGAAGTGACCGACTTCACGTCCTACGTCGGGCTGGCTTCGCCGATGGACTTCAACGGCATGGTCCGTCATTACTACCTGCGGCAGGGGCCAAACGTCGCCGAGGTCCGCGTCAACCTCGTCGGCAAGAAGAGCCGGTCGCAGAAGAGCCACACCATCGGTTTGCGGCTGCGGGATGACCTGACGGCCATTGCCTCGCGGCATCAGGCCAACCTGAAGATCGTCGAGACGCCGCCGGGGCCGCCGGTCATCGCCAGCCTCGTCGCTGAGGTGTACGGCCGCCCGGATCACACATACGACGATGTGATTGCCGCCGCGAGGACTGTCCGGGCAAGACTGGAGCGAGAGCCTGGCGTTGTTGATGTTGATGACACCATCGAGGCCCGGCAGCGGAAGATGTTGTTTGTCCCCGATCAGGAGAAGGCGGCGTTGAACGGCATCTCGACCGCCGAGATCGCCGAGACCGTGGCCATCGCCCTGGCCGGCGGCACGGCGGGGACGATCGAGTCCCCCGCGGAACGGAATCCACTGCGGATCGAGCTGCGCCTGCCCCGCCCCAGCCGCTCCGGCCCGGAGGAGTTGTCCCGATTGAGCGTGAAAGGCGGATCGGGCAATCTCGTGCCGCTGGCGGAACTAGGCCGCTGGGAGGAGTCCCGCGTTGACCAAGCGATTTACCACAAGAACCTCCAGCGCGTGGTGTATGTCTTCGCCGAGACGGCCGGCCGCCCGCCGGCGGACGCGGTGGTGGACATCCAAACCGATCTAAGAACCTCCGACCCAAGAGCCTCCGACCCAAGAGCCCCCGACCTTGGTCGGGGGCTGCCCTCGCTCACGAGCGCCGCCACCACCGACGATATTGCCTCGCCATCTCCCCGCCCGCTGGAGGCGCGCACTTTTCTGAGCAACGGCGGCGGCATCGAGTGGTCCGTTCCTAGCGGAATACGAGTCGACTTCGCCGGCGAAGGCGAATGGAAGATCACGCTGGATGTCTTCCGCGATCTCGGCTTGGGTTTCGCCGCGGCCCTCATCGCCATCTACATCCTGCTGGTCGGCCAGACCGGCTCGTTCGTCATCCCGCTGGTGGTCATGCTGGCGATTCCGCTGACCATCCTCGGCATCATGCCCGGGTTTTGGCTGCTCAACGCCGTCGCGGGCGGGCAGGTGGGGCAATATGCCGATTCGATCTTCTTCACCGCCACCGGCATGATCGGCATGATCGCACTGGCGGGCATCGTCACGCGCGATGCGATCATCCTGGTGGACTTCATTCACCTGTCGCTGGCCCGCGGGCGATCGTTGTTCGACGCCATCATGGAAAGCCGAGTGGTTCGCCTGCGGCCGATTCTGCTAACGTCGGCGACGGCGATGCTTTCCGCGGCGCCTATCGCTCTTGACCCCATCTTCTCGGGGCTGGCCTGGTCGCTGATTTTCGGCCTGATCGCCTCCACCATCTTCACCCTGTTCGTGATCCCGATTGCGTACTGGCTGCTCTACTCACACAAGCCGGGACACGGCCTGCCGAAGGACGATATGGCATAGGCAAGGTCGACGAGGCGACTGCTGTCAGCCTTGCGGCCCTGCGGCAGCCTGTGCCTGAGCGCGAATGGCCGCGCCAACCGCCCTGCGGAAGAGAGCAAGCATGATCGCGAAAAGGCCAAACCAGCAGACGGCGAGCAACGGAACGACAGCAAACAGGATTACCTCGATGGGAATGGAGGGCAGAGAGGTGGCAACCGGCGGGCCTGCGGAGCCGGCGCCCGGCTCGCCGGCTTCATGGATGGCGAACCCGAGGAGAATCGACAGGGGCGGATAGCCCAGGAACACCGCCGGCGTCTCACCGCCGATGAAGAACACGCCTGTCATGGCGAGCCCAACGGCCATCCCCAGGACGATGACGACCAGAAGGAGCCGCGCGAACCCCTTGCTCAGTTCTTTCCGGGCGATTCTGCGGAGGTAGACGAGGATCGCGACTGCGGCGGCGAAGATCGAAAGACTGCCGGCCGCGGCCACAACCAGGATCGGTGTGAAGATGGAGGACAGCGAGGTGCATCCCGCAGTCGCGTCGCCGGCAAGAACGACGGAGGCGACCGTCGAAAGAAATGGCGGCAGGCATAGGACCGGCACGCCCGTCTGCAGAGAATCGCGACGGGCCCTCCGGCGACCCAGTGTGCTCGCCGCGCCCCTCGGCGAGGTCAACTGCCAGCCTCCCCATAACCAGGCCGTCGCAAACCCGAAGCCAAACGCCAACGTGAAGTACTCCGCCACGTAGGCTCCCGCCCAGGACGAGCCAGGAAGCAGAAGGAGCCAGACGAAGAACAAGACAACCTCAAGAGCGGCGGCCGCGAGCACAGCCACGATCAGAATCGTTGCTCCCGTCCGTACGCGCGACAACCAAGCCGGATTGGCAGGCACAAGCCTGTTGTTCCGCAGGCTCTGAGCGATGGGCCGTCCACACTCCGGGCACACGCCGGCAATCTCCAACTGCCGCAAGTGATACCCGCAGGCAAAGCAGCAAAGGTCGAAGCTTACCCTGCCGATAGTCGCGGGGGGAATGAGGGGAGGAGGGAAGCGAGACATGTCGACAATCCTCAGCCGCTGCATTGCGATGCATCAGAGACAAAACGGATAACGAATGTGCGCTTTGTATGGTGAATCGGCAGCCTCTCTTGCCCGGCTACACCGGCGGCAAATCCTTGATCTTCCTCGCCGGGACGCCGCCCCAGGCCTCGTTTT
>CAYYBO010000100.1:0-12431 GCA_964470125.1 uncultured Planctomycetaceae bacterium
GAAGAGCACCACTCTGCGGATGGTCGCCGGGCTGGAGGAGATTAGTTCGGGTACGATAACCATCGACGATCGGGTGGTAAATGATGTGCCCCCGAAGGACCGTGACATCGCGATGGTGTTCCAGAACTACGCCCTGTACCCGCACATGACGGTGTACAAGAACATGGCGTTCAGCCTGATGCTCCGACGACGGGAGTTGGGGCTCACGAGGGCGGAGATCGACCGGAAGGTGCGTCAGGCAGCGGCGACCCTGGGCATCGAGGGTCTTCTGGATCGCAAGCCCAAGGCGCTTTCCGGCGGCCAGCGCCAGCGTGTGGCGGTCGGGCGAGCAATCGTGCGGAACCCGAAGGCGTTTCTCTTCGACGAACCGCTTTCGAACCTGGACGCGAAACTTCGGGTCGAGATGCGATCGGAGATCAAGCGTCTCCAGCGGCGATTTCGGACCACGACGGTGTACGTCACGCACGATCAGGAGGAAGCCATGACGCTCGGTGATCGCGTCGTGGTGATGAAGGACGGGATCATCCTGCAGTGCGCCCCGCCGCAGGAAGTTTATGACCGGCCGGTGAATCGCTTTGTGGCCGCATTCATCGGCACGCCGCCGATGAGCTTTTTGGACGGCGAGATCGTCAGGCAGAACGGGGGCGTGTCGTTCGTCGACGGGCCGACGACCATCTCGCTGGCCGGTCTGCGGGGAGTTGAGATGCCCGGCCTTTTGGGGCGGGGCGTTGTGCTGGGTGTTCGCCCGGACGCCTTTTCGATGGATCCGCCGCAGTCGGCCCCGGGCGGGGCGGGCTTGCGGACACGGCAGGCAGTTACGCGGATCGACGTGCGGATCAACCTCGTCGAGCCGCTCGGAGATAGGAAGGACGTCTATATGACGACCAGGAACCAACGGAGCCTGGTGGGTCGTGTGGACGCGAGAGTTCCGGTGTTCGAAGGCCAGGAAGTGGAGTTGTACTTGGACATGAACCGCGTACATCTCTTCGAACCCGGGGAACTGGGTGCCAACCTGACGGCGACGCGCGATGGAGACCGGACCAGTGTCAACTGAACTGGTCCCATCCCGCCCGGCGAGGCTTTCATCCTCTCCGCCTGGATGCCCTGGAGGAGGTCCGTGATGAGTTGAGCGGCCTCCAGCGGTAGGGCAACCATGCGGGGAGGCAGCGCCCGCAGGAGATTGCTGCCGGCAGTGGGCCCAGTAGACGCCCACTTTTTTGTTGGCGAGGCGATGCCGGGACCGAAGGGGGAGGATCGACGGGTTGTCGTCCTTGAAGGGCACGGCATTGCGGACGCTGGAGCCGATCGGGCGGCAAGCGGCGGCCGGGGCGAAAAGGACGGCGTGAACTCCGTATCGGAACGGAACAGGAAAAGACCATGAATGCGGAACTGATACGAATTGTCGACGGCCTGGCCCGCGACAAGAACATAGACAAGGAGCTGGTCCTGGAGGACCTCGAAGCGTCGATGGAGTCGGCGATCCGCAAACGCTACGGACAGGAGGAGCAGGTTGAGGTCAAGATCGACCGGGCGACCGGGGCAATCAGCGCCCAACTGAACGGTTCGCCGGTGAACATGAGCGAGCTGGGCAGGATCGCCGCCCAGACGGCGAAGCAAGTGATGATCCAGCGAATCCGCGAGGCTGAGCGGGGCAGTATCTACGAGGAGTTCATCGAGCGCAAAGGCACGATCGTCACCGGGACGGTGGCTCGGTTCGAGGGCTCGGCGCTGATCGTCAACATCGGTCGGACGGAAGGTTTCCTGCCGCGCAGCGAGCAAATACCAGGCGAGACGCACCAGCCGGGCGAGCGGATCAGAGCGTTGATCCTGGAGGTGCGGGAGGCCCCGCACCAGGTGAAGGTGGTCTTGAGCCGCAGTCATCCGGATTTCATTCGCCGACTGTTTGAGTTGGAAGTGCCAGAGGTTGCGGAGAGGATCATCGAGGTCAAGGCTTTGGCCCGAGAGGCGGGGTATCGCACGAAGGTGGCGGTTTCCTCGATCGACCTGAAGGTGGACGCGGTCGGCGCCTGCGTGGGGGTCCGCGGAAGCCGAATAAAGAACATCGTGGAGGAGTTGGGGGGAGAGAAAATCGACATTGTTCGGTGGAACGAATCATCGCAGATCCTGATCGCCAACGCCTTGAAGCCTGCGGAGATCCAGGACACGGCTTTGTGCTTCGAGTTGGGCCGGGCCACGGTGGTCGTTCCGGATGAGCAGCTTTCGCTGGCGATAGGCAAACGAGGGCAGAACGTGCGTCTGGCGGCGCGGCTGACGGGCTGGGACATCGACATCCTGACGCCGAAGGAATACAACCGCGGGCTGGACCGGCTGGCGGTGACATTGAAGAAGGTGGAGGGCGTGGCCGAGGTGATCGCCGAGCGCGTCAGCCTGATGGGCATGATCAGCGTGATGGACGTGGAAGAGGTCGGCGTCGAGCCGTTGGTGCAGGAGCTCGGGTTGGAGCAGGAATTGGCTGAACGGATCGTGCGGGCCTGCGCGGAGGAAGCCAAGATCGTTCAGAAGGAGCTGGCGGCGGAGAAATCGGCGGCGGCGAAGGCCCTCGAGGAGGCTGCCGCGCAGGCGCCGTCGGCCGAGGAGGAAAGCGGCGCCCTCGTGGGAGCCGCAACTGCGGACGATGAGGCGGTGGGTGGTCCGGACTCACCGATTCGAGAAGAGGAACAACAGGCGAGCCAAGTAGATGAAAGCGGCGTCCCGCCCGAGGCATAACTCGGCGAAGCGGAATTGACGGACGCCGAGGCGAACGAGCAGAGCTTTCCGCCGACAGGCTGCCGCCGCGGGCGAGCGCCTTTATCGCCGGGCGGACGAGGTCGGAGGCGATCGCCGTTGGTCCGACACCGCGGTCGGCCGTGGAGAAGTGTGTCTTGGTTGAGAACAAGCTTCGAATTCATACGCTGGCGAAGGAACTGCAAGTTCCCAGCAAGGTGATCATCGACAAGTGCAACGCCGAGGGCATAGAGGTCAAGAACCATATGCACGTGGTCTCGGCGGGCCTGGAGGCGACGATCCGCGAGTGGTTTAGTGAAGGAGCCCATGCGACCACTCTGGAGGAGGCGAGCCGGGTCGACTTGGAGAGCCTGCGTGCCAAGCGCGCAAAGAAGAAGTCGGCCAAGGCGGCGGCCGCCGACGCCGCTGTTGCGACCATCGGCGACGAGGAAGCAGAAGCGCAGGCAGCGGCTCCTATGCGAAGGAGCGCCAAGGATTTGGCTGCCGAGCGGCAGGCTGCCGAGGTCGCGGCGGAGGCGGCGACTCCGGTTTCGGTGATTGTCGATGACGCCGCGTCTGCGGCGCCCGCGATTGAAGTCAGCCCTGCTCCAACGGCGCTTGAGCCTTCAATGCCGACGGCCGCGCCGTCGGAACCGCCTGCTCCCGTCGCTCCGCCTGCGCCGCCAGGCGCCCCTGCGGTTGCGGCCGAGGCGCCTGCAGACGCAGTAGCGGAGGCACCCAGTTCGAGTAAGGCCCGGGAGCGACGAGCGCGAGCGGCTCCGGGCAAGACACCGGCCGCAAAACCGCCGCCCGCTCCCAAGCCTGTCGTCGCCGGCCCTCAGAATGTCCCGAAGCCCGCCCAGGTTACAGGCCCGCGGGTTGTTCGGTTCGACAAACCTGAGCTGGAGCGAGAACGGCCGCGTCCCGCGGCCCGACACCAGGTGAGCCCGCGGCGCCGCGTGGAGGGTCGCGAGCCTCCGCCGATCGTGCCTGAAACGGAGGAAGGGCGGAAACCATCTCGAAGCGGCGTCAACAAGCTCGGCGAGGCGGGAGCGGCAGAGAAGCGGGCCCCGGCTAAGCGCGTCATCCGCGATGAATCTCACGAGGTCAGCGAGAAGCTGCGCGAATGGCGCGACCGCGATCTGATCGAGCGGAGGGACCGGCTGGCGCAGGCCTCCGGGCGGGGCATCACCGGCCTGAGAGCCATTGAAGGCAAGCTGACGGCGCGGCGGGCGGGGCCGAGAGCGCCGGTGGTCCACGTCAAGAAGCAGAAGGTTGACCTGAGTGAACCGATCGTCATTCGCGACTTCTCGAGGGAAACGGGAATCACCGTCAACGACATCCTCAAGAAGCTGATGCAGGAGCACGGCGTGCTTGCCACGATCAACTCCGGTCTGGATACCACCATCGCCCAGCTTATCGCCTCGGAATATGGAATCGAGCTGAACGTCGTTGCAGCCAAGACCGGGATGGACCTTCTGACCGAGGAGTTCGCTGCCTTGGAGAGGCCGAATCTTCAGACTCGGCCGCCCATCGTGACCATCCTCGGACACGTGGACCACGGCAAGACCAGCCTTCTGGATCGCATCCGGCAAGCCAACGTGACGGCCATGGAGGCCGGCGGCATCACGCAGCACATCGGCGCCTACCGGGTGAAGGTCGGCGATAAGTGGGTCGCCTTTCTGGATACGCCGGGCCACACCGCCTTCACGGCCATGCGGGCCAGGGGGGCAAAACTGACCGACGTGGTGGTGCTGGTGGTGGCGGCGGATGACGGCGTCATGCCGACTACCGTGGAGGCGATCAACCACGCCAAGGCGGCGGCAACTCCGATCGTGGTGGCCCTCAACAAGATTGATCTCCCCCACGACATCAACAAGATCTACGGACAGTTGGCCGAACAGGGCCTCACGCCCAGCGGCGAATGGGGCGGCGAGACAGACGTGATCAAGACCTCTGCCCTCAGCGGGCAAGGTGTCGGCGATTTGCTGTCGCACCTGGCGACGCTGAGCGAGGTCATGGAGTTGCGGGCCGATTCGACGATTCCCGCGGCAGGGTCGGTGATCGAGGCGGAGCGGAGCGACTCGATGGGCAACGTGGCCCGGCTGATGGTTCAAGAAGGAACCCTGCGAACGGGCGACATCATCGTTTGCGGGCCGGCTTACGGGCGCGTGCGTGCCCTGATAGACGATACGGGCAAGTCGGTGAAGAAGGCGGGGCCGTCCACGCCTGTCGAGGTGAGCGGCTTGAGCGACGTGCCGATGTCCGGCGACCGCTTCTATGCGACGGGGATCCTCCAGAGGGCAAAGACCATCGCCCAGGAGCTGGCCGCGCAGCGCCGCGAGCGTGAACTGGTGCGCGTGGCCAAGCCGACCAGCCTCGAGTCGATGTTGGCCAGCCGAACAGAAGGCGAGATTCCGGAACTGCGGGTGATCCTCCGAGCGGACGTGCAGGGTTCAGTGGACGTGCTCAGAAAGGCGTTGAGCGATCTACCCAGCGACCAGGTCCGCCTGGTCCTGCTGCACGCGGGTGTCGGCACGGTGACTGAATCGGACCTTATGCTGGCCCGGGCAAGCGAGGCAATCATCATCGCCTTCCATGTCGCTCCCGAGCCCCAGCTTCAGCGGAGGGCGGAGGACCTGGGCGTCGATATCCGCACCTATCGGGTGATTTACAACGTTCTGGATGACATCCGCGCCGCCCTGGAAGGGCTCTTGACCCCCGATGAGAAGATCGAGTCGCGGGGCCGCGCCGAGGTGCGAGAGATATTCACGGTCTCGCGTGTGGGCCGGATTGCGGGCTGCTACGTGCGCGACGGCCTCATCGCCCGATCGCACATGGTTCGGATTGTCAGAGATGGCGTGGTGATCAAGGACCGCGGAGCGATCGAATCTCTGCGGCGATTCAAGGAAGATGTGAAGGAAGTCCGCACGGGCATGGAGTGCGGAATCCGCATCGCCGATTTCAACGACGTCAAGCCCGCCGACATGATCGAGGCGTTCGAGGTCATCAAGATCGCGAGGAAGCTGGGCCAGTAGCCCTCGCCGCCGATGGGGAGAGCGGGGCCCACGCTGCAAGAGCATGGTTGTCGGCGTCCTGCAACTGAGCCTTCGCATCCCCGACGCAATGTCGTTGAAGGACAAGCGCCGAGCGGTCAAGAGCCTCAAGGACCGGCTGGGCGCCAGGCACAACGTGTCAGTCGCGGAAGTGGACTACCTTGACGAGCACCGGGCATGCCTGCTGGCGGTTGCAATGGTGTCGAACGAGAAGAGATTCACGGAGAGCTGCCTGAGCAAGATTGTCGACGAGGTTCGGATGCACCGATCCGTGTTGCTGACTGACTACAGCCTTGAGTTGTTCTGAGACGGGCGGAAGTTCCGCTCCGGTCGCCGGAAGGCCTGAATGCCGTCCCGGTTCGACGGGGCCGGCCGGCGGCCGGGGGGCGACAAGAATCGAGGCCCAGGAGAGGGACCGGCAGTTTGATGTCTCATCGCCCAGAGAAAGTAGCCCACGTCGTGCGCGACGTGGTCAGCGACGCCATCGCAAACCGGATTGCCGACCCGCGGGTACACCGATTCACCAGCGTGACCCGCGTGGAGGTATCCGGCGATTTGCGCTACGCGGATGTTCACGTGAGCGTGATGGGGTCGGAGAACGATTCTCGAACGACGATGAAAGGGCTGCAAAGCGCCCGAGGCATGATCCAAAGCCGCCTGGCCAAGCGGCTGGACGTGCGACAGTGCCCCATCATTCGTATCCACCTGGACCGCGGCATCAAGATCGGCATCGAGACAATTCGGATGCTGGCCGAGCTGTCGCCGGAGTCGCGGCCCGCAGAAGACGGACTCGAAGAGATCGCCCCGGCTTCTCCCGACGGCGAGACCGAGGATTCGGAGAACACTGAAAAACCGCGACAACCGCCGGCGGATGGCTAGTGACAAACCTGTTGGTCGTGAAGGTCGGCGACTGATTTCGGAGCAGACGATGAGAAGAGACGCCCTGTGCATGCAGCGCCTGAAGCAACTGCTCAGCAAGGCAAGAAAGGTCGGCGGGGCCGCGGAATTCCACGAGACCGAGGACCTCATGGAGTTTCTCATCTGGGCCATCTTGACCACCTATGCCGCTGAGTCGAGAGCCGCCGCGGCCTTGTCAAAGCTGCAGGCGGCGCTGGTTGACTACAACGAGCTGCGGGTCACACCCGTTGCGGAGATCGTGGAGATCATCGGTGCGGACTACCCTATGTGCCGGCCTGCCGCGGAGGAAATCTCGCGCATGCTGCACGCCATGTTCAACCGCTTCCACCATCTCAATCTGGATTGCCTCAAGGCGGGCTCGAGGCGAACCGCCGAGGCCGTCTTGAACTCGCTTGACGGGGTCGGTCCTCACGCCAGGGCGATGACCATCTTTCATTTTCTCAAAGGGCGGGCCGTTCCGTTGGATGTTAACATGTATGCCCTCCTGCATAAGAACGGCTGCATACCGGCCGACATGCAGGTCGAGCAGGCTCAGCGTTGGCTGGCGGGTCGGCTCAAGGAACGCGACATCGCCGGGTTTTACGGCGTGCTGAAGCGATACGCGGCCGCGCATGCTCCGCGAAGGTCCGGCACTGCCAGGGCGCCGCTGGCCGGAGCGGCCGCCGCCAAGCCGGCGGTCACTGAACCCGTCGGATCAGGCGGCTCAGCCCCCGCCGACAAGACACAAGCCCAGCGGAAGCAGGAAGCAGCCAAGAAGCCGAGACGCACCCTGCCGGCGAAGGCAAGGCCGGGCCGTAAGCAGGCCGCCGGCGCCGCTCGCGGCGCCTGCCCGCCCAAGAAACCGCCGAGGCGCTCCGGCCGCAAGTCTGGTTGAGACTCAGCGACGTCCGCCGGTGCACGGTGCGATCATGCTCATACCAAGGTTGCGACGAGAGGCCAGGTTCTTCTCCGCAGCGCTGTTCGTGGTCAGCCTAGCAGGGTGCGGCCGGCCGGAGGCCCGCCCCGCCCCGGCACCGACAGCGGCGGATTCCGAGAGAGTCACACTTTCGTTGGCGTTGATCCAACCGGTTCCGCGGCTGCCTGCGTCCGCAGGTTGGGCCGCCAAGAGCGAGCCTGACCCTGCCGCCGGTTCACACTGGGATGTGGCCCAGGATCATTTCGAAGCCGGGCGGTGGGGAGCGGCAATCACTGCCGTGGATGAAACCCTGGCGACCGACTCGCGGCCGATCGCACCGCGACTCCTGGCGGCGCGAGCCTGCCTGGCACAGAACGATCTCGAACTCTCCGAGCAGTACCTCGCGGAGGCACTGAAACTCGACCCCAGAAGCCCCGGCGCGTACTGGCTGCTCGGTGAAACCCGCTTCCGCCGTGGTCAGGACGTTGAAGCCATTCAATCGCTGCGACTGGCTCTGGCGGCATGCGGCGGGCGGCTCGACCGACCGGAGTGCATCCTGGCTTGCTTCTGCCTGGCCACGGCCCTGGAACGAGAAGGGTATCTCACGGCGGCGGCTGAACAGTTTGAGGCGTTTCTCGCCGCCACGGACCACCCCAGCAAGGAGATGCTGCAATTCCGCGAGCTGGCGGACGCCATACAGAGCAACCGAAGAGGCGCGTTTCAGACGCTCGGGGAGATTCACAATCGCCTTGGCCATCAGGCAAGGGCAATGGCGGTCTACCGCCGGGCCGTGGAGGAACACCCTCAAGTGGTTGCCTTGCGAATCGGCTTGAGCCGGTCCCTGGTGCGGGAGGGTCGGGAAGAGGAGGCGATGAATGAACTCGCACGGCTGCTCAGGGAACAGGCGGCGGCCTACCGCGCCGTCGATTCCGAGTTGGCGGCCGGCGCGTATCATGATCGGCTCATGCAGCTTGCGGGCCTGGCGCGGCGAATGGTTCAACGAGAACCCGATGATCCCGCGGCACGATATCTTCTTGCCCGGTTGTTAATGCTTGACGGACAGCGCGAAGCCGCAAGTGAGCAGTTGCGTGCTGCACTCATGCGCGAGGACTCCTTCGCTCCCGCCGCGGCCGCCCTGGCTGAGATCAAGTTTGCCGAGAGGGATTGGGAGTCGGCCATAGAGAGTGCCGAGAAGGCCCTTCGCCTTGGGCTTCAGGATGTGGCGCTTTACACGCTAAAGGGCCGGGCTCATGACGCTCTTGACCAGCTCGCAGAAGCCGAGAACGCCTGGCGAGCGGCGTTTGAACTCGATCGCCGATCAGCGGCGTCGCTCTACTTGCTGGCTGAATCCTGGGAGCGCCGCGGACACCGCGAAACCTGTGAGGCTCTTTATAAGCACATCCTGGAGGAAATTGACCCCGGGCACGTCGGCGCCCGAGAGAAGCTCTTCCTGCTCCACCTGAACGGCAATCAATTGCCTGAGGCTCGGGTGGCCCTGGAGGGTTTCGCGGCTCACGGAGTGAGCGGTCCGGTGGTCGATCGCTGCCGGGCGATGCTCAACCTGGCGACGAGCGAGGAATCAGAAGGCGCCCGCCGGTTGGCCGGCTACCAGGCGGAACTCCAGGAGATCGTGGAGCGCAACCCTGGGGACGCTGCAACCTTGATCGCCTTGGCGATGAGCTGCCTGGCGGCGGGCGGCTATGAACACGGACTGGAGTACACAGGGCGGGCATTGGACATTGAGCCTGACAACCTGCGGGCTCGGGAGTTCAAAGCGACGCTGGAGCACAAGCTGCTCAACTACGAAGAGGCTTCTCGAGTCATGGAGGATTTGATTAAGGAGCGGCCTCGCGATCTGGGATACCAGCAGAGGTTCCTGGAATTGGCGATCGCCCGGGCGGACTACGACCGCGTGGTTATGCTGCTGCAGGCTCTTCAGGCTCGCGAGGATCTCGCCGACCGCCGGGGGGGCATCACCATGCAGTTGCTGGAGGCCCTTCTGGCGGCCGGACGATTCGAGGAGGCTGTGGCAACGGCCGAGGAGTGGCGCGATGAGGACCCGGCCGATCAATCGAGAAAAGACGTCTACTTGGCGACGCTTGCCCGTGCCGGTCGTCACCAGGACGCGATCGGGCTGATCCGCCAGGCACTGAGCGACGATCCGACGAACAGCCGCCTGCGGAGCCGGTGCATCGCCCAGTTGCAGGCAGCCAAGAGACACGTTGAGGCCCAGCAGCAGCTTCTTTACTGGTTGGGCAACGATCCCGACAACATCGATTTGAACCGACTGCTGATATCCTCCTTCTGCTCGGCGAAGCAATGGGACAGCGCGATTGAAGTGGCCCGGACGGGGCTGGACCTGCCGGAGCACCGTGAGATCTACGAGGCCTTGCTGGGCCAGTCCTATCTGCTGGCCGGCAGGTACGACGAGGCCATCGAAGTCTATCGAGAACGTTTGGCCAACGTGCCGACCGAGAGCGCCTACCGCGACCTGATCGCCGCTTTGGCGCGTGCAGGACGATTCACGGAGGCCGAGCAGACCGTGAACAAGCTCTTGCTGCCTGAAATCGCCAAGCAGGAAGACAACCGACCCTTCGACGCGATTCTCATCATCAATCTGCGTCGCTTTCTGGCCAGCATCTACCAGCAGATGGGGCGTCCGGAACAGGCCGTGCAACAGCTCGAGATCATCCATGGGATGATCCCCACCGACCCTGAGGCGAACAACGATTTGGGCTACACCTGGGCCGACGCGGGAATCAAGCTAGAGGAGGCCAGGCGCATGGTCGTGTTCGCCGCTTCCCAGCGGCCCAACGAGGCGGCTTACATCGACAGCGTTGGGTGGGTATACTACAAGCTGGGTGACTTCAAGAGGGCCGTTTACTACCTTCGATTGGCGATCAAGAAAGCTGAGGATGAGACCGGCGTCATGCTGGATCACCTTGGCGACGCACTCTATCGGCTGGGAAGGACGGATGACGCCCGAGGGGCTTGGGAGAGAGCTCTGTCAGTCACCGACGAGGAGCGCGATCGGCCGCCGGATGCCCAGGATCGGCGGGTCCACTTGCGGGTCCAGGAGAAATTGGAGGCCCTGCGTCGTGGAGAGAAACCGCTGGTCGCTTCGCTGGCGTCGGGCGAGTTGACCGAGGAGCGGGCGCTGCCACCGCCGCCGTCGAGCGGCACGGCGAATGAACAAACGATAGAATGAGGGCAGGGACATCGTATCAGACAGGGATTGGCACCATGTCAGGCCATAGTAAGTGGAAGACCATCAAGCATAAGAAAGGCATGAACGACGCTCGTCGAGGCAAGCTCTGGAGCAAGCTGGCCAGAAACATCATTGTGGCGGCCAAGAGCGGCGGTGGCGACCCGGGCATGAACCTCTCCCTGCGCTACGCCATCGACAAGGCCAAAGAGGCCAACATGCCCGCCGACACCATAGACAAGGCCATCAAGCGCGGGACGGGCGAGCTTGGCGGCGCCCAGTACGTCCCCGCGGTGTATGAGGGCTACGGGCCGGGCGGCGTCGCCTTCATCGTCGACACCCTGACGGACAACCCCAACCGAACCGGCCCGGAGATCAAAAAAATATTTGAGCGGGCGGGCGGCAACCTGGGTGCGAGCAACTGCGTAAGCTGGAACTTCACCACCCGCGGCGTTTTCACGCTCAACGCGGCTGATTGCGACGAGGACGCTCTGATGGAAATCGCTGTGGAGGCCGGGGCCGACGACGTGGTTCGCGACGGCGACTTTTTCGAGATTACCTGCGCCGCTCCCGCTTACGACGCGGTCAAGAAGGCCCTTGCGGCCAAATCCATCCCCGTCCAGACCTCGGAGATCGCCAAGATTCCCGGGACGACCGTCAAGGTGAGCGCTGAGATCGGCGAGCGTCTCGTCAGGCTCGTCGAGGCTTTTGAGGACCACGATGACGTCCAGCACGTCTGCAGCAACTTCGACTTGCCCGATGAGATCATCGCGAAACTCAACTGAGCCGGCCCCGCGGGATGTCTGAGAGAGACCGGCAAAACAAGGCGGCGCCGGCTCGGGTTTTCCGCTGCGTGTGACCGACCGAACGGGGAAATGCCGAATTCACAAGGGAATTCCGCGCGACAGGGCCACGCAGTACGGAGGCACCCCAAGGAGCTGAGGGTTGATACAACGGAACTGGAGGCCGCCCCGGGGAGGCGGTGGCCATCGGCGTTGGTCGCACATAGGAATCTGGAGGCCTACTTGCATCTCACAGGCGCAGGACTTGCCACGTTGCCGGAGGCCGGCTCGCCGCGACGTTCGGCGTGTTGAAAGTTGGGAGACCTCTGGGCTGTGCTCTTTCTCGTGGCCGCGGTCGCTACCGCCCTGTGGAACGTCATACTGGACCCGTGGCGGGCCGTACAGGAAGACATGGCGTTGCAATGGCAGGGCCTGCACGCGGCGGCCAACGCGCAGATTCAGCAAGGGCGGTTTCCGCACTGGAACCCGTATGCTCTTGGAGGCGAGAGGCCATTCGCCAACGTCAGTCTAGGGCTGCTTTATCCCGGCTCGGTGCTGTTCCGCTTCCTGCCCTTTCCGGCGGCCGCGGTGTGGACTTGGTTTTTGCACTACGCCCTCACTGCCGTCGTGGTCTTCGCTTTCGCCAGGACGGTGCTCAAGACGCTGCCCGTAGCGGCCGCCATCGCCGCCGTTGGCTTCACCCTGGGCGGCTTCTCGCTCGGCCACTGCAATCACTTTAACTTCGTCCTGGCGCTGCCGTATTTGCCGCTTCTTCGGCTGTCCGTTTCTCATCTCGCCTAGCCCAAGTTACGGAGTTAAGGAACAAGAACGGCCTCGGCGGGATTGCCAGG
>CAYYBO010000101.1:0-2540 GCA_964470125.1 uncultured Planctomycetaceae bacterium
TTGAAGGGCCGACCCATTCTCGGCGTAACCGCTCCCTCACGGTCGCGGCTCTGTTCGCTTACGCCTTTGCGTACAATATGGGCGTGGACGTGACGATCTTGCGGATCATTGATGCCAATCTCAACCGCGCCCGGGAGGGTCTGCGCGTCTTGGAGGAATACGCCCGGCTCGGTCTGGACGACGCGGCACTGACCGAGCAAATCAAGCAGCTTCGCCACGACCTCGCCTCGGCAGGCAAAGCCCTCGGCGCCGATGCCGCCCTCGCCGCTCGCGACATCCAGCATGATGTAGGTGCGCAGATCAGCACGGACTCGGAACGCTCCAGAGCGAGCAGCGAGGCTGTCGCGGCGGCGGCGGCCAAGCGGGTTTCCGAGGCCCTTCGCTGTATCGAAGAATATGGGAAACTGGCTGATCCGCAGGCGGCGGCACAGATCGAGCAGCTTCGATATCGGCTGTACGCCGTCGAGCAGGACGCGCTCGTCACCGCGCCGCTGCGCCGACGGCTCCGCGAGGCTCGGCTGCACGTGCTGATTACGGAGTCGCTTTGCCGGGGCCCCTGGCTGACCGTGTGCGAGCAGGCCATAGCCGGCGGGGCGGACGCACTGCAACTCCGCGAGAAGGCGATGAGCGACCGGGAGTTGCTCGATCGCGCCCGCCGGCTTCGAGATCTGACCGGCCGCCTGGGCGTGTTGCTCATCATCGATGTCCGGCTTTGCCAGGCGGACGGCGTACACGTCGGCCAGGATGACATGGCTGTGGCACTTGCCCGGCGGATCATCGGGCCTCGCGGGCTTGTCGGCAAGAGCACGCACTCCATCGAACAGGCCAGGCAGGCGATCGCCGAATCGCCGGATTACCTCGCCGTGGGACCGATGTTCGCCTCGCCGACCAAGCCGGGCGTTCAGGTTCAAGGCCCGCGGCTGCTGGCCGAGGTGGCGGCGATGACCGACTTGCCCATCGTTGCCATCGGAGGGATCGATGCGGCCAACGCGGCGTCGTTGCGGGCCTCCAGGCCATTCCAGGCGGCCGTCTGCCAGTCGGTGATTGCCGCGCCCGACCCTACTGAGGCGGCCAGGAGCATCAGGGAGCGCCTGCTTTGCACTCCCTGAGGGGGGCAGTTGGATGGCGACCGCTTCCTTACCCTTGACATCGCTTCGCGACGTAAAGGGCAGGCGGTCGCGGCTCTGATCATGCGAGCGGCTGTGATGGGGTCGCTCACCTTCCGTCACTTGGCGTGAAGCCCAGGTAGGGGTTTCCAGATTCTTTGGTTGTGATCGATGAGCTACTTCCGTTGGCGGTAAAGGGTCTTGTCAACCACGGCCAGCATCGCCTGGGTATTCAGTCTGCCGCCGAGGAACTGGTTGATTTGGGCGATCTGGTCGGCGGCGCCGCCGGCGAGCATCCGGTTGTAGTCCACGCACAGGCACTCAATGTTCGGCTGGCTGCCCATCCACTTGAGGACCTGGTCCACGTGGGCGAGGAGCAGGTCTCGCATTTTGTCGTCAGCGATGCCGTCCTCCTTGTACGTTCCGCGGCGGATGAGCATCTGCTTCTGCGAGGCGAGGATCTCGTCGATGTTTCGCCTCACGAAGACGACGCGATAGCGATAATCCGACGGCAGGTCCAGGAGAAGCTGCGAGATGAGCTTAACCACTCTGCCTTGAGCGTCCGCCAGCCAGCCCTTGTCCTCCTTGATCTTCTTGACTCTCTCGAATTCGAAGTAGCCCTTGGGGTTGTCCTCATCCGCGGTCCGGAGGCCATCGACCAACAGGGGAAGGCCGCCTGCTTCGAGCATGCTCATCAGCATGGAGGTGCCGGACCGGGGGAGGCCGGACACTATTGTGACAATCTCGGTTTCGCTCATGGATTCTCTCGCGTATTGGCTTGCCGGCAAGTCGCCGGCGAGGGAATCATGATAGCGGCTTCAGGGGCGGCGGCCAAGGCGCTCGGGGCGGGCGGCCGTCGCCGGTGGTTAGCCCGGTTGCCACCGGCGGGATCGGTTGGTACATTCTCGGATCGGAGCGGCCGCGTTGGCGCCGCTGGGCAAGGCTTCTTCAACAGAGGCGATTCCGGAGGTTATCCATGAAAGGTAATCCCAAGCTGCTGCAGATGCTCAACGATCTGTTGGCGGACGAACTAACGGCCATTATGCAATACATCGTCCACTCGGAAATGTGCGCCAACTGGGGGTACGAACGGCTGCATAAGAAGATTGAAGGCCGGTCCATAGAAGAGATGAAGCACGCCGAGCGGCTCATCGCCCGGATTCTCTTCCTGGAAGGAACTCCCAAGGTCGACAAACTGAACAAGGTCAGCATCGGCGAAGATGTCCCGACCCAGTTCGCCCGAGACCTGAAGGCCGAGATCGCGGCCGCCCGGATGTATAACGAGGCCGTCCACCTGGCCGACGAGGTCAGCGACGCGGTGACGCGGACGATGTTGGAGGAGATTGCCCGCGACGAGGACCGCCATATCGACTGGCTGGAGGAGCAGCAAGATCAAATCAAGCAGATGGGGCGGGAGGTGTACCTCTCCACCCA
>CAYYBO010000101.1:2550-10007 GCA_964470125.1 uncultured Planctomycetaceae bacterium
CGACATTGGTATCGACGTTGTCCTTGGTAAGCAGCGCCGTATTTCCTGCCGGGGGGGACGACGCGGCCAGAGAGGCGCGGGACCGAATAGCCGGGCCCCCGAAGGTAACCCCATTGCGGCCGGCAAGCCCTCGTCGGCGGCTCGGGCCGGCCAATTCGATCCGCCTTTTTGCATCAGTATCCTTTGGTTTTCCTGTCGGGGCGTGTATGCTATGGGTACTGGTCCCGCGTTCGCGGGTGTGGCGGAGGTCTTCCGCCTCTGGCCGATCAACGGGGTTCTGCCCATGGCCCTGCGCATCAAGTGTAAGTGCGGCAAATCGCTGAAGGTTTCGTCGAAGCTGGCGGACAAGAAGTTGCTCTGCCCCGGCTGTAACAGGGCGTTCCGCATCCCGGCGGAGAAGTTCAAGGAGGCGCCGGACGACGCACCCGCAAAGGTCGCGGCGAACAAGAAACCGGCGGCTCCCAAACCGCCCGCCGAAGCCCCCATGCCAGCGCCCGTCGAGTTGGACATCCTCCCGGAGAAGATCGACTGGTCGTCGGGTGACCTCTCCGTCTCTCAGAGCGACATCCTCAGCGGTCTTATTCCGGATGCCAAGAGCACCGTGTCGTCATCGTCGGGTAAGCTGGGCCTGACCTGCCCCTTGTGCAGGAGGACGCTGGTGCCCGGTGCAGTGATCTGCATGGACTGCGGCTTCAACGCCGCCACACGGACCTATATCAAGAGTTCTCTGCCCTCCGACAGACAGAAGGCCGCCGGTGGGAGCGGCCGGTCGGATGGCGGCGGTTCCCGCCACCGCAAGCGAGGCTTCTGGGCTCGCCTTAGCAGTGTTTTCCGGCGGACTGGGAGAAACTAGCACCGAATGCTGCCCGGCGTGGTCGCGTTATCGCAGCGGGCATGCCGTCGCCTGGAGTTTGAACTCAGGCTCGAATACCCGTGTCGCGCCAACTCCTGAACCTGTGAGGTTGCTCCGTGGCGCTGCGAGTCAGATGCAAGTGCGGCAAGTCGATGCAGATTCCTACGGCGCTGGCGGGCAGGAAACTGCATTGCCCGGGCTGCAACAGGGCATTCAGTATCCCCGCTGAGAAGTTCAAACCGGCCGCCCCCAAGAAGCCCGCCTCGCCCGCAACCGCCAAGAAGCCGCCAGCCGTCGCCAAGCCGCCGCCAGAGGCCCCCATGCCGGCGCCCGTGGAACTGGACCTCCACTCTGGGCGGAACGAGTCGGCCTCCGGTGATCTCCCAGTCTTGGAGTGCGAGGAGCCCAGCGGCCTGATCGCGGACGCTGGCCCCTTGACCGCCTCGCGGTCGGGTAAGCTCGGGCTGACCTGCCCGCTTTGCCAGAAGACGCTGGCACCGGCAGCGGCGATCTGCCTTGACTGTGGCTTCAACGTCACCACCGGGAGCTCCATCAAGAGCTCGCTGCCGCCGGGCGTCGCCGCGGTCACGTCGGCCCCGACCGCCACCTACGCTTCGGATAGACCGTGGATGGCGGGCAGCGGCCCAGGCTGGCTGGATAGCGACGTTATCCAATCGCCCACGCGGAGCTTCTGGGGCGACGCGCTCACCGCCTTCGTGTATCCCGTCCGCGGCGCCGGCAACGGCGTTACCTTCGCGATCATTGCCTTCATCTACCTGATGAAAATCCCCCTGAGTTTCGTCTGCTGCCTCATCAACCTGCTTGGCACCTTCTTCATTGAAGGTTGGCTGGCGGCGGTCTATCTGTCGGTCCTCCGGGATACTGCGTCCGGCTCGGCTGAACTGCCCGGCATCAAGATGGAAGAAGGTGTCCTCGAAGACATCCTTAAACCCTTCCTCAAGTACCTCGGGGCATTCGCTTGTGCGTTCCTGCCGGCGGCCGCATACGTCATCTTGATGTCGCTCGGCGCGCTGCCCACATCACTTCACTCGGGCCTCAACCTGATGCTCCTGGCCGCCGCCGCCGTTTTCTTCTGGCCGGTGTTTCTCATGCTCTTCTCGTTCAACGCCCTGGACATGATCATCCGGGTTGACCTGATCTTCACGACGGTGTATCGCACGCTGCTGCCGTACATCTCCCTGTGGCTGATGCTGTTGCTTGTAGGCTTCATTAAGTTCCTGCCGATACTTCCCATCCTCGTCGCGAGGGCCGGTTTGAACATCCCACTTCCCGCGCTGCCACAGTTCGGAGGGTTGATCGGTGAAGGGGTCTTCAGCCTGGTGGACCTTTATCTCAGCCTCGTCTCCATGCGTTTGATCGGCCTCTACTATCTGCATTTCAAGAAGCGCTTCACGCTGGTCATGGAGTAAGACAGGAAAGGGTGAAAGATGAAGGCTTCGAGGATAGATGTAGAAGGCGGCAGTTGATGAAACAGCCCCCATACTTCATACTTCATCCTTCATTCCTCTGCCCGCCGGCTCGGCGTCGCGGATGATCGGCCTCACGAGCTTCACTCAGCCTTCGCCGAGGTCTGGGACACTATGTAGATATACCGGATCCGCCCCTGACCCGTGTTGAACACGTTGTGGCGCGTCCGCGGCGGGTTGTAGGCGTACTGGCCGGCGCTCAGGGGCGACGGGGCCTGGCCCTCGGAGCGGACCTCTCCGCTGCCCTCCAGGCAGATGAGCATCTCTTCGTACTCGTTCGTGCTGTGCCAGCCGCAATTCGCTCCGGGCTGCAAAACCACCAAGCCGGAACGCATCACCACCGAATCCGGCGGAGCCAGCAACCGGCCGCCGTCCTCTGCATCGGGCAGAGGACGAACAAACGTCGCCCGGCTCACGGCTCCTTGAGTAGTGGGAGATTTGTCATTGACCATGTGGTGGTCTCCATGTTGGCATCCCGCGACCAGCAGCGCGGACACCCCGAGCAGGATCGGCGCGGCGGCGAGAAGGCGGCGTCCGGTGCATTGCGGTGACTGAAGCGGTGAAGCCAGGTTCATCCGAGGCGGCACGGCCGTTCTCAGCATGATGCAGTTCCTCTCCCTCGTTGGTCAAGTTCGATTCTCAGTCTCGCCGACGGCTGGAAGCGATCATGGGCTGTCGTAGACCACCCCCGTGCTGGCGCGAAATCGCGTGATCAGGCCGTCTCTACCCGACGAGCCCCGAAGCCAGTAGGTCTTCGGCAACGGAAAACGTGACTCGTCGATCATGCTGTCCGACGCCGATCGCGGAAACCTGGGGGATTGCGAATCAGGGCCAATGCTCCAAACGGCGTACACCACCGGGCTCCGAGGCTCATTCTTCCGGTTGGAGAAGAAGCGCCCGTTGTCGCTCTCGCAGCCCGGGAAGTCCTCGGGCACCCATATGGATGCCCGGGGCTTGCTCGGACTATCGGGAAAATCGAAGTAAGTGCCGTTGACCCAGATCGGCCCGGGAGCAACGTACTTGTAGGTGCTGGCAGGATTGAACACGTCGGGGAAGTCGGCCTGTGGGACCAGACCCGGCGCCCGCGGAAGGTAGTTGCGAGAGGCCAATTCGACCGGCAGTTGATACTGAACGCTGAGCGAGCAGCCGCATCGCGTCGGCGGCACCTTGTCCCGGTAATCCAGCATGTAAGCGTCGAGGGCAAGCCCGACCTGCCGCAGATCAGCGTGGGCCCGCAGTACCTTCGCTCGCAAGCGCGATTGCCCAAGCGTCGGGACGACGATGCCTGCCAAGGCGGAGGCAACGGCCACAACGACGAGGACCTCCAACAGTGAGACCGCCGGGTAGAGGCGGCTGGCGCCGCCTCCACAGGACGCGCGATGCCGACCGGTGTTCATAGCCGTTCCCTCTGGGACCCCTCCACCGCTCTCGCCGGGGTCATGGCAGCAGCAACAGGTTCAAGAATGCCGCCACGTCCAAACCGTCGATGCCGCATATGCCGTCGCAATTCGCCGCCAGCGCGTCGTACTGAGGATGCGCCGCCTCGAAGCCGTCGCGGTCCGCCAGAGCCTCCACGAAGAGCGGTACGTCGTCCATGTCAACGTCCCCGTCGCCGTCCATGTCGCCGGGCATGGTGGGCGCCCGCGGGAGGATGACGCCGTTGCCGTCGTAGTTCTGGGTCAGCCAGAGCCGGTAGCCCTCCATGCCGTCGCCGTCGTTGTTGGTGTCTTCCTGGTCGAAGAGGGCCACGACGTCGAACGGCCCGACGGGCGCGCTATACTGCGTGAAGCCCGACCCCAGGCCGAGCTTGAGCGGAAAGGTCCGACCTGTCGAATCCTGGATGGTCAAGGTTGCGTTCGGCGCCCACGCGCCCGGGTTGACGAATTGCACATTGTTTATCCTCACCAGGGTGGCCTGGTAGCGCTCGCAACCGGTCTGTCGCGTCCAGTCGAAGCGGTACTGATCTGCCTCGTCCTTCACATCCGAGAGAGTGATGACCGTCGGCTCGGGCAGGCCGCAGTCGGCGGCGAGCAGGACAAATCGGAGATCGTTGTCCGGGTCGATGCTGTGCGTCTCGTTGACGTTTGTCTTGCCGCCGTAGAAGAGACCGGGGGCCTTTGCCTGTATCTCCACCAGATCGCCGGGGCGGAACAAGTGCCCGGTGGCGGGATCGGTACGGACGCGGTTGAGTTCGTACAACCACTCAGCCGGGGTGTATGACTGGTCGGGGGGGATCCAGGGCAGCTTGCCGTACAACTCAGCCATGTAGCAGGCGGTGCCGCCGAAGTCGTTGGGATCAGCGGCCTGGACGTAGACCTGCCATTGGCCGCCAAGGAAGGCCGGGGCCCCGCACGAAGAATCGAGCATCTCTTCGCTGCGGTGGAGGATGATGCCCTTCATCTTGACCGGCGAAGTCAACGGGAAGGTCCCATTCCCGTATTCATCTACGGCTTGGTAGGCGGAGTGCGGCGCGTAAGGCATCGAAGACCAATCCGGCTCGTCGGCCCAGGCCGGCGCGACGGCGGCACCCAGTAGTACAACAGCAATGAGTGGATGGAACCTAGGCATGGCAACTCCTTTCCTTGTCCCACGAGCCAATAGTATTACGTAATACGATTTAGTAATACTGATGATGCGGAGAGCGATCGTCGTCGTCAAGTGAAGAAATCACGATCGCCCCCAAGTCCCGGCAACCGGAAAGCCACCTCGCGAGAATACGCTTTGACCCCTTCGGAGCCCCTGAAGGCCCCCAGGAATTCAAGACGTGCAAAGGCATGTTTGTCCGGCGGTTATCGCAGATGCTTGCCGGTGGAGCTCGTGGTCAGGCCGGCGTGGAGCACGCCGCGGTGCCGGCCGAGATCGTCGGCCAGGGCGCGAATCCTCTCCGTTCGGCCCCGGACCATGATCATCTCCGCGCAAAGATCATGCGTGAGGTGTACGTGCGTCGTCGCCAGCACGTTGGCATGATGGTCGTGCTGGGTCTCGATCAGTTTGTCGTTGAGCTGGCGGGTGTGGTGGTCGTACAACAGCGTGATCGTGCCGACGACTTCCTCCTTTTGGTCGGCCCACTCTTCCTCCACGAGCTTCTGCCGGATGACGTCGCGCAGGTACTCGGAGCGATTAGTGTAGCGAGAGGCCTTTACCAATCGCTCCAGTTTGGCAAACAGCGGCTTCTCTAGCGAAATGCTCGTTCGGACCAACTCAGACACGATGCATCTCCCATCCCGGCGTCGGTTCGTTGTGGCGATGTCATACCATGATTCGGGCCTCTTCACCAGAGACCCCTCCGCCGCCGGCCGCTTTCGAGTAACATGTCGAGAGAGCAGGCGAGGTTGCCCGCGGCGAAGAAAGACCTTCCGTGGACCTGATTGGCGTTCGGCGGGTGCCGTTCATGGCCCGCCGCAACTATGTCATCGAGATTCAGCACCTCCTCTTCTGGGGCCTGTTCGCGGGTCTCGTCGAGGGAACGGTTTCCGCCGTCGTTGTGAGTAAGACCTTCGGCGGTAGCAATCTGTTGATCGCCGTCGTGCAGGCCACGCCGGCCTTTGCCAATCTCTCCAGCTTGTTATGGGGATCGCTGCTGGTCGGACGCCGCAAGCTGCCGGTGTTCCTGGCCCTCGCCGCCGCAAGCCTCGCGGTGGTCTTATCGGTGGCGGCGACTCCGCATTCGTCTCATGGCGGTTGGATCTTCGCCCTGCAAATCTGCCTCTCGCGCGTGTTCATGTCCGGCGTGGTCACTGCCCGGGCCAGTCTGTGGAGAAGCAACTACCCCAAGGCCCGCCGCGGCCGCATCACCGCCGCACTGCAGGTGGTGCGCACGCTGATGAGTCTGCCGGTCATTCTGGGTTGCGGCGTACTTTTTGACCACGACTTCTCGGCCTACCGCTGGTTTTACCCCGCGGTCTCGTGTTTCGGCGCCGTAGGGCTGCTGGTGATGCGTCGGATGCGGGTCCGGGGCGAGGCGGCCACCTTCGCTCGGCGGCGTGCCAACGGCGACGATTCCATCGCCGACGCTGCCTTGGTGGAGCCGTTCGATCTGGCGTCGCTGGTCTCGCCGCGCCTGGTGCTCGGCCGGATGCGCGAAGCCCTTCGGCAGGACCCGCGTTTTGCCCGTTATTGCACGGCCCAGATGTGCATCGGCATGGCGAATCTGATGGTCATCCCGGTAAACACCATTGTTCTGACGAAGGTTCTGAACCTGACATACACCACGAGCAACAGCCTGCTTGACGTCATCCCTCGCCTGGTGACGATCGGCATGCTGCCTATCTGGGCGAGGTTGTTCGACCGCGTCGGGGTGCTGCGCTTTCGGGTGGTCAACTCGGCGTGCTGGTGCGGCTCGCTGCTCTTCTGCGGCCTGGGTGCGATGTTCGCCATGTTTCACCAGTCCGGCGCCGCCTTGGTGACCGCGGCGATGATCGCCTACTGCATCGGCCGCGGCATCGACGGGCTGGCCCAGAGCGGAGGGGCCATCGCCTGGAACATCGGGCATCTGCACTTCGCCGAGGATGATAAGGCCGAGCTTTACATGGGCATCCACGTGTCGTTGACCGGCCTGCGGGGCCTTCTGGCCCCCCTCTTCGGCACGTTGCTCTATGCCCTGATAGACTGCGGTGTGTTCATCGTGGCCTTCTGCATCTCCGTCGTCGGTATGACGATTTTCGCCCGATTGGCTCGCGAGGAGCGAGGGCACAAAGGGGAAAGCCGATGTCAGATGTAGCGTGGTGGCATGCGTCTTCCGGACTGGGCGGTGTGCGACCCGCCGGAGGATGGGGCGTGGTGTCTAAGATAGAGAGGCGGCAGGCTGTCGATGCCGGGTGGGCGGACGGGGAGGGGCGGCGTTGAAGTGGGGCCTTCGTTTCCTGATACTGTGCGGCGGCGGCCACGGGCAGGGGAAGACGCTCGCTTAGGAAGGTGATTCGATGCCTTTTCCGTTGTTTCATCGGATCTTCCCGCAGATACTTGCCGTCCTCACCATCATCTGTTTTCTCCTTTTAGTCTACAAAGCAGCGAGCCTTTGCTTCACCACAACCCTCTGTGAGCGAAAAACCCCCAAACAGCGGGCAATAATTTACCGGGGAAAATACATTTGGGTAGCTTGGTTTTTTACCAAAATT
>CAYYBO010000101.1:10017-12301 GCA_964470125.1 uncultured Planctomycetaceae bacterium
CGACAACAAACTTTCGAGTGCTCAGGTGAAGTCGGCCATTCTGTTCGCGGGGATCTTCCTTGTCGTGTCGATGGTGTTGTACCCTCCTTGGATTGTCGCCGAGCAGATTCTCCCCGAGGAGGGTCCCTCTGTTCGTGACGCGACTGCCGCAGGTTCGGGGCCCATCGTGTTGTCGCTGCTGACCCCGATGCCTCAGCCGCCGCCGGAATACGGTCCCCCGAAGGTCTCCTACGAGCCGATCTACATGGGTTTCTACTCGGCGGCGCGACCGCGGTTTGCCGCCCCCTCACGCATGCCCCAGCCGCTGGGACGCAAGCCGAGAAACGCCGACGAGAGGTTCTACTGCAAATTCATAAGCCCGACGAGAACGTTGGAGCCATGCGCCGGGCGGCTTGGGATTCAGTTGGGCTTGGTTGTCTTCTTGGGCGGTTTACTGTTTTGGGCCTTCCACAAGAAGGGGCAGTTCGGGGCGGGCTCGCGTGGCGATGACGAGGACGCCACTTGGCTGGTCATTGAGCCGGGGGACTTGAAGCCCGAACCTCAAGTGGGTGCCGCAAGCGGCACGGACCACGCGAGCGGCGGAAGAGACGTGGAAAAGACTGCCGGTGAGAATGCGGGCCGGAGCGTTTAACGGCTATGTGCCGCCGAGTTCCTGCTCTCGGCCGGGGCGGCGGAAGACGGCACCAGCACGATTCTCGCACGCGGAATTGGCACGCAAGTAGTCCCCTCGCCGTCCTCGGCTGGCGACTCTTGGGCCTGCATCGCCGCCAACCTCAGTGTCAGAGGTTGAGCGCGTCGAGGATATCCGTGGTGCCGGGCAAGACGTGGTCTTTAGCTCGGATCTCCTGCGGAGTGAGCCACGCAAGACCGGCGATTTCGGCGGGGTTCGGCGTCGGCTCGCCGACGGTGACCGTCGCCGACCAGCAGTGTAGGATGAGCCGGCCGTCGTGCTTGGTCTGGGTCATCAGGTACACGCCGGGGCTCACGTTCAGGTTGAGTTCTTCGCGCATCTCGCGGATCAGGGCGTCGGCTTGCGTCTCGCCGTCTTCGACGTGTCCCCCGGGAAAGCACCAAGTCAGCGGGGCCTTGACGGCCTTCGATCGCTGGATGAGTAGGAGGCGGTCCGCCCTGCGGATGATGCCCAGGACGCCGACGACGGGTTGTTTCACTGGATCGGCCAACGGGGACTCCTGCGGCGCGACGAACATATCACCATGTACTCCCATTATCCGTGGTCACCGGCCGGATCCACACTGAGATCAACGACGCAAACTTCGATAAACGTCGGTACTCGAGTATTTCAGACCGGAATCGACCATCAGCGTGACTACATGAGCGTCCGGTCCCAAGTCCTTTCCCACGCGGATCGCTGCAATGACATTCGCCCCCGACGACGTTCCTGCAAAGAGCGCTTCTTCGCGCGCCAAACGCCTGGCCATCTCCTTCGCTTCGGCTGTCTTGACCGACACAATCCTGTCGACGAGGCTTGGCTCCCATAGCGGAGGAGTGTAGCCAATGCCTATTCCTTCGATCTTGTGTGCTCCTGCCTGGCCACCCGATAGCACTGCCGACTCGGCGGGCTCAACTGCGACGATCCGGAGGTTCGACTTGTGACGCTTCAACACAGTCGCCACGCCGCGCGACGACGCCGCCGTACCCACGCAATGAACAAACGCGTCCACCTTCCCGTTGGTCTGGCTCCAGATCTCCTCGCCCAGTGGATAGTAGCCGGTGATGCTGTCAACATTATTCAGTTGATCAGCCCAGTACGTGCCCGGTTGCCGACTCAGCTTCGCGGCGGCGTCGATCATATCCAAGATCAGCTTCTTGGTGGTGAGCCCTCCCTCACTCGGGACCAGGGTAAGTTCGGCACCGAGAGCCGACATATGGTCCAGCTTCTCCTGACTGAACGCATCCGAAGTGACAATGTGAAGGCGATAGCCTTTCGCAGCACAAATCAAGGCCAGCGACGTGCCGGTGCTGCCGCCCGTGTACTCAACGATGGTATCGCCGAGCTTCAGGCGGCCGTTCTCCTCGGCGTGCGAAATCATGGCCTGCGCCGCGCGATCCTTCATGCTCCCTGTCGGATTCTCCCATTCGAGCTTCACCGAGACTTTGGCGCAATCGGGAGGTACTACGCGACGAAGCCGCACCAACGAAGTGTTGCCGATCGCCTGCAGAATGCTGCCGTCCATATCCACCGGCCTGGCTTCCCGTAACGCGCGACATTCCCGAATGGCATGAAGCTAAGTGGCATGAGGCGAAGCGGGGCATTTCTAATATT
>CAYYBO010000102.1:0-12249 GCA_964470125.1 uncultured Planctomycetaceae bacterium
CCTACAACAACCCGGTTAACAGCCGGGTGCTCTACCATTGAGCTATCGGGGAATCCCGGCCTTGCGGCCATCGCCTCTATATATACACATTCATCGACCATTGTCCAGCCCGGAACAGAGGTCCAGGCAACGAGGCTGCTTATCGGGGGTTGCAGCCGTTGAAACCAGCGGGAAACGCAGCGGTCCGCCCCGGCGGCGAGGCGAGATCGCACCGGCGGCCTCTTATAGCATTTCACGATTGGGTGTGGCATGAGGCGTCCCCTTGTCGGGGGGCAATCTTGCAAGGGGGCGCACATGGTGTTCCCGTCGGCCACAGGGGGCCGACGCTACGAGCAATCGTGAAATGCCCTAGCCGGCACTGCCCAAGGCGGCGGCGTTTGGGCTGAGCGGCGGGGGCGTGGCATCGTCTCGTACCACCACAGATTGGCGGCTCGGCTGAACTCGGCGACGCGGCTTGGGAGGGGGGGGCGTTGTCGTGGGCGCGGCCGGCCTTTCATGCAAAGGCGAGCGGAGCGGGGCTGTCCGCACGCGCCATGCTCACAGGCCGTCGCGTCGATCCGCCTCTTGTTGTCGGCGGGTCGCCTTGGCGAGGAAGTCCCTCTCTCGACGGCTCAAACTGGTGATGCCCTGGCGATGGACCTTATCGAGGATGCGGTCAATGTCCTCTTCTTCACGATGCTGCTGGTGCAGTTTAGCCTCCCAGCGAGATTGGTGGGCTTGCTGTCGCCATCGCCGCCAGGCTTGCGACCAGATGTGCCCGCGGTAGCCATAGACGATGCCGAAGGCAAGGCCGGCCAGGTGGCAGGCGTCGCCGCCGGCGTTGATGCCCTGGCTCAGTAGATTGAACGTGTACAACACTACGAACAGCAGTGCCGCCGTGCGGATCGGCACGGGAAAGAAAACCAGAATCAGCCTGATGTGGGGGAAGAGTACGGCACAGGCGCCCAGCACGGCTAGAACGCCCGCGGACGCCCCGACCAGGATAGCATTGGCGTCCAGCCAGCCGCTCACCGTCATGAACACGTACAGCAGGACCGAGACGAACCCGGCTACGGTGTAGAACACGACGAACAGGCGAGCCCCCAAGCGCCGTTCCAACGGCACACCAAGGAAATACAGGCCGAGCATGTTGAAGAAGATGTGCATCAGGCCGGTCTGGTCGTGCAGGTAAGTAAAGGTGGCCAACCGCCATAACTGGCCCTGCAGCACCAGCTTTGTGTTCATCGCCAAGGCCAGATAGAGCGGGCTGCGCATTCCGCCGGTAAGCAGGCAGAGCAGGTACATGGCTACGTTGGCGATGATGATCCACTTGACTGCTTTGGAAAGCGGCGGCAGGCCGCTGACCCAGGAGCGGAGGCCGCCCTGCGGTCCGCCGGCGGGGGCGTAGCCGTAGCCGGAGTCCTGATCGTAACGCCGGTCCTGCCAACTCACGAGGGGACCCTCTGTTCCAGGTTCCACTTCAACAGGGTGAGGATGGTCTTGCCATCCACGATTCGGCCGTCGCGGATCATACGGATTGCCTCGGCGAAATCGACAACCTCCACGGTGATCCGTTCTGTCGCCTCCAGGCGCTGTCGCGTCTTCACCAGATCGGCGGCCGCGTACGCTTGGATGAGTTCGGTCATCACGCCGGGCGAAGGGTAGAATCGTCCCAGCGGGGTGAGCCGACCTGCCCGATAGCCGGTCTCCTCCTCAAGCTCCCGCTCAGCGGCGGCCGCAGGGTCCTCATCGGGTCGGTCCAACGTGCCGGCGGGCAGCTCCCACAGCTCTTGTTCGATGCTGTAGCGATAATTGCGAATCATGACGACCTGACGGCCCTGGTCCAGAAGAGGTAAGACAACCACAGCCCCGGGGTGTACGACAATCTCGTAGAGGTGTTGACCGCCGTCGGAGGTCGGAATCTGCTTCCGGAGGATGCTAAACTTTCGGCAGGTCAGAAGGGTATCCACCAGGGTGGTCTCCGTTACGTTGCCCGGATTATAGGCCCGTGGTGTCGCCCAAGCAATGGCGACATGCCGGATCGCGAGACGCGGCGAAGTCGAGAATACAGCTTAAGCGCAGGGCTGCGACGGGATGGGGGCGGCCATCTCAGGGTTCCACGTGCCTTTCCGACCGTGGCGGCAGTGCTCCCTTGACATCCGCGGCCCAGTTTCTGCTCGCAGGATTCCCCCCAGGAGGCGTCTTGCGAGCCTCGGCTGGGATGCTATACTGGCAGGATTGCGGACAAGACCGCGATCGGTGAGGACCGAAGATGAAAGAGAAGATCCACCCAAAGTATTTCAAGTGTACGGTGACGTGCGGTTGCGGCAATACCTTCGTTACGGGCAGCACCAAGGAGAAGATCTCCGTCGAGATTTGCTCCGGCTGCCACCCGTTTTTCACCGGCACGCAGAAGTTCGTTGATACCGCCGGGCGCGTCGAGAAGTTCCAGAAGAAGTTCGGAGCCGACTACTTCAAGGGATCAAAGAAGAAGCCCGAGGCGTCCAAGTCCTAGCTGCACTGACAACTTGCCACGCCGCCGCTTGGTCGTTTGTGAAGCGAGCAGGCTGCGGCGTGCTGCTTTTCGGGCAAGCGGCGAGGCCGCGTAGTAAGCGTGGTACTAAGGATGGAGAGCTGAAAGCCTAGAGAGGCCGGACGGCGGCGGCGGTATTCCAAGGCAGCCGTCATCCGCTCTGCTGTCGCCAATCCTGCGTTCTCAAGCCCGCACCGCGGCGACGATGCCCATCGGTGAGAGGATCCCCCGTGCCAGCACCCACCGCAAACCCGGCCTTCCTGGCCAAACTGGACGAGATCGCGGCGAGGTTTGACGCCATTACCGAGGAGATGGGGCAGCCCGACACTGCCTCGAACGCCGCCCGGCTTGTCAAGCTTGCCAAGGAGCACGCCAACCTGAAGCGGCTGGCCGAACCTTATCGCGAATACCTCAAGGCCCTGGCTCAGGTCTCGGAGGCGAAGACAATCCTCGCCGACGCATCGGCAGACGCCGAACTCCGAGAGTTGGCTGAGGGTGAACTATCCGGGCTGCAAGCCAGAGCGCAACAGATATTGGAGGGGCTGATTGACGATCTGGTGGTCGGCGATGATGGCGCCGTCGGTTCGGTCATCATGGAAGTTCGCGCCGGCACGGGCGGCGACGAGGCCGCCCTCTTTGCTCGGGATTTGTTCGACATCTATTCCCGGTACGCCAGCGCTCACGGTTTCAAGGTCGAAGTGCTTGATGTCTCGGCGAACGACGTCGGGGGTTACAAGGAGGTCATCTTCAGCATCAGAGGCCCAGGGGTATACACTCACTTTGGCTACGAAGGCGGCGGGCATCGCGTGCAACGAGTGCCGGTGACCGAGGCCCAGGGCCGTATCCACACGTCCGCGGCGACTGTCGCGGTTCTGCCGGAGGTGGAAGAGACCGAGGTTGAAATCGACTGGGAGAAGGACGTCATCGAGCACGTCAGCAGGGCCGGCGGGCCGGGAGGACAAAACGTCAATAAGGTTTCCAGCGCGATCCGCCTGGAGCACGTTCCCACGGGCATCACGGTCTCGATGCGCGACGAGAAGAGCCAGCACAAGAACCGGGCCAAGGCGCGGCGAGTCATGGCCAGCCGCGTCAATAGTCTGTTCAGGGAGCAGGAGCAGGCCAAGCGTGATTCGGCCCGGCGGACGATGATCGGCTCCGGCGATCGAAGCGAGCGGATCCGAACATACAATTACCCGCAGGATCGTTGCACCGACCACCGAGTGAACCAGAACTATCCCCTGGAGAAGGTCCTCGCCGGTCAACTGGAGCCGCTCATCGACGACCTGCGTCGGCTTGATCGGCAGCAGCGTTTGCAGGGCATGTAAAACGTTTCTCCGTTCTCTCGGTGTTGCCGCCTTGGCCGGGTCCGGCTTTCGCTGCAATGCCGCTCGCGGTAGAATACGGCCTTTGTTGTGCGGGGCGGCGAGGCCCCGGTCTTGCTTCTTAACTTACATTTCGTCTTATGGGAGAACCGGTCGTGACGGATTCAGGAAGGACGCCGAAGCGTTGGATTACTATTCAAGAGCACATCAGCACACAGCAGAGGAGCCACCCCACGGCCACCGGCGGCTTCAGTTGGCTTCTTTCGGGGATAACGCTGGCGGCGAAGATCATTTCCGCCAATGTCCGCCGAGCGGGCATTCTTGACGTACTCGGCGAGGCCGGAGCCTCGAACGTTTTCGGCGAGCAGCAACAGAAGTTGGACATTCTTGCGAACAAAACCATCGAGCTGTGCCTGGGCTATCGGGGCAACGTGGGCGTCATCGCCTCCGAGGAACTGGACGAACCGAAGGTGTTCGCTCGGGCCGGCACAACCGGCCGATACGTCGTTGTGTTTGACCCCCTCGACGGATCGAGCAATATCGACGTGAACGTCTCCGTCGGGACCATCTTTGCGATTTATGATCGGGACCCGTCAGGCTTCAGCGAAAACACCCCGGTTGCGGACGTGCTCCAGCCGGGCCACAAGCAGCTTGCCGCTGGCTACGTTGCCTACGGCTCCAGCACCGTGCTGGTGTATACCACCGGACAGGGCGTCCATATGTTCACCCTGGATCCGTCGGTAGGGGCCTTTGTCCTCGCCTGTGAAAACATGAAGATGCCGGACACAGGCAAGATCTTCAGCGTGAACGAAGGGAATCTCAATTCTTTCCCGAAAGGCTACCAAGATTATCTGAAGTGGTGCAAGACTGAGGAGGCCGGGCCGTACACTTCGCGGTACATTGGCACGCTGGTTGCGGATTTTCACCGCACGTTGCTCCGCGGCGGCATCTTTCTTTATCCACCAACAGCCAAGTCGCCGAGCGGCAAGCTCCGCCTTATTTATGAGGGGAACCCGATCGCCTTCATCGCCGAGCAGGCTGGCGGCGAGGCTACGGACGGCAAGACCCGGATACTGGACAAGGTGCCCACGTCCGTACATGAGCGGACGCCGCTGATCGTCGGCAGCAAGAGTGAAATGGAGCGCCTCCGGCGACACCTGAAGGATTCCAGGTAGCCGACTGCGGGGCGGCGCCAACGTGATGGTCTTTCGCCGGGCGGCAATACCGCGTATTCTCCCGTTACGCGGCCCCGCGTTTGGGCGGCCCCGCGGATTTCCTGGAGCACAAGCCACCGAATGCCCGCGAACGCCCCCTCGCCTCAGGAAGAGTGGACCATCGGCCGGCTCCTGAATTGGACGAGGAATCACTTCGAGTCCAGAAACCTCGACGAGCCCCGCCTGGCTGCGGAATTACTGCTGGCCCATGTTCTTGGCTGCAAGCGCATCGAGCTCTACGCGCGGTTTGGCGAGGCTCCTACGGCGGATCAGCGGGCGGTTTTTCGCGAGATGGTGCGTGCAGCAGCCGAGCACAGACCGATCGCCTACCTCGTCGGCCATCGCGAGTTCTACTCGCTGGACTTCCTGGTGACGCCGGACGTGCTCATTCCTCGCCCGGAGACGGAGTTGTTGGTCGAACTGGTCCTGGAGTGGTGCAAACAGAATCCTCGTGAACGGTACGAGCTGCTTGATATCGGAACCGGTTCGGGATGCATCGCCGTCACCATCGCCAAACGCCAGACTTCTGTAACCGCCCTGGCCACTGATATCTCGCCTTTGGCCCTGGATGTGGCTGCTCGCAACGCCGAGCGCCACGCGGTGAGCCAACGCGTCCGGATGGTCCAGGCTGACATGCTCAACCTTCCTTCCGAGGCCGTCCCGTCCGGCGGCTTTGACATCGCCGTCTCGAACCCTCCGTACATCGCCGAGGCCGAGCGTGATTCCCTGCCGGCCAACATCCGTGACTACGAGCCTCTAACCGCCCTGTTTGCAGGCCCTGACGGCCTCGACGCCTACCGGCGCATCAGCGCCGATGTTCATCGCTTCCTGCGGCCCGGCGGCGTCCTGTTCTTGGAGCTCGGTTACGGCCAGGCGCCGGCTGTGGAAAGCCTCTTCGCCTCCGCCTCGCCCGAACTTCGTCCCCTCGGCCGTCGGCGCGATCTCAGCGGGATTGACAGGGCACTTGCGTTTACACTACCGGTATGAGTGACTTGGTCCGACGGGAGTTCCGACGCATCCTGCTCATCAAGCCGAGCTCGCCGGGCGATATCATCCATGCACTCCCGGTGCTGCACGGCCTGCGCCGCCGCTACCCCACGGCTTACATTGCCTGGCTGGTAGCGACGCCATTCGTCAATCTCATCGAGACCGACACGGCACTTAGCGAGGCGATCGCATTTGACCGCAAACGCTTCGGGCGTGTGGGTCGCAGCCTGCGGGTGACCCGGGACTTTGCCCGGTTTGTCCGCGATCTCAAGCGGCGGCGGTTCGACCTGGCTGTTGACCTTCAGGGGCTTTTCAGGAGCGGCTTCCTGGCCAGGGCGTGCGGCGCGCCCGTGCGGATCGGCTTCGCGAATGCCCGGGAGATGGCCTGGATCTTCTACACGGACAAACTGATCCTACCCGATGCCGATGGCCATGCCGCGGATCGAAACTACGCCGTCGCCGGGCTCCTTGGCTTCGCGGAACAGGCGATGGATTTCACCATCCATGTGACTGACGCGGACCGCAGCCATGCCGCAGCGCTGCTGAAGCGGGCAGGCTTCCTTCCCGGCCAGCGCTACGTGGTTCTTGTTCCCGGCACGCGGTGGGAGACGAAGCAATGGCCTCCGTCGCGATTGGGTCGGCTCGCGGCGGTGATCCGCCAAAGTCATTACCTGGACAGCGTCCTGGTCGGCGGCGCGGGCGACGCAGTCGATGCGGACCGCGCAGCGGCCGCCTCGGAGAATTCAGCCGTGAGCCTCTGCGGCCAAACCACGCTTCGCCAACTGGCGGCGTTGATAGATCGTGCCGCTGTCGTGGTCACCGCGGATTCGACGCCAATGCACCTTGCCGCCGCTTTGAATCGTCCCATGGTTGCTCTTTTCGGGCCGACGAACCCCCGTCGGACTGGGCCGTATCAGCGTCAGGGCGAGGTATTGCGGCTGGAGCTGCCGTGTTCCCCCTGCTACTTCCGCAAGCTTCGGCAATGTCGATACGATCATGCCTGCATGCAAGAGTTGACCGTTGAGCAGGTCGCTGCCGCAGTAGGAGAACGACTGGCGTCGTCGGCAAAAGGGGGCCTTGCCCGGACCACGGGCTGACCAGTAGCCGGCGTCTTTACGAGGAGTCGCTTGATGGATAGCGTGTTACTTCGGCCTAACGGACACATCGGCAGGCATTTTGTGCCTCCCGAGTACCTTCCGCCCGGTAAGGATGAATACTACCTGCGAAATGCCCAGAGCGCCCGCCCGCCGACTTGCTGGCGCAACCTTCGTGCGGAAGAGGTCGAGCGTCTGGTCAAAAACAACAACACCTGCGACAGCTGGGACGATCTGCTGGTCACGGACGAGTTTCACCCGGGTCAGATCAGGAACACCGATTTCTTTGGCCTGGTGCGCATCGGGCGGCTGCGTCCGGTCATTCTGGAGCATCATGATCTTCAGATGCCGGCCGGCATCACGGATAGCATTATCGTAGCCTGCGATATCGGGGATGACGTGGCCATCCACGGCGTCCGTTATCTCGCCCATTACATCATCGGCGATCGCTGCATTCTCGCCAACATTGACGAGATGCACACCACCAACCACGCCAAATTCGGAAACGGTGTTCTTAAGGATGGCGAGCCCGAACAGGTGCGCGTGTGGATGGATGTGATCAATGAAGCCGGTTGCCGCAGGGTGCTGCCCTTTGACGGCATGATATCCGCCGACGCTTACCTGTGGGCCAAGTATCGTGACGACGCCGCGCTGCAGGCCAAGCTAATCGAAATCACGCAGAAGGAATCTGATCCCCGCCGCGGGTTCTACGGTGTCATAGGTCCCCAGTGCGTCATCAAGACATGCCGGATTCTCAAGGATGTCAAAATCGGTTCGCACTGCTACATCAAAGGCGCCAACAAACTGAAGAATCTGACCATTAACTCTTCCGAGGCCGAACCATCCCAGATTGGAGAAGGAGTTGAACTGGTTAACGGGATTATCGGCTATGGATGCCACATTTTCTATGGCTGCAAGGCTGTGCGATTTGTTCTGGGTAACAACTCGCATTTGAAGTATGGGGCACGGCTGATCAACTCCTTCCTGGGCGACAACTCCACGATTTCCTGCTGCGAAGTGCTGAACAATCTCATTTTTCCCTCACACGAGCAGCATCACAACAATTCATTCTTGATCGCCTCGGTGGTGCTGGGGCAAAGCAATATAGCTGCGGGGGCCACGGTGGGCTCGAATCACAACAGCCGGGCAAACGACAATGAAATAGAGGCCGGCCGTGGATTTTGGCCGGGGCTGTGCACGAGCTTGAAGCACTCATCGCGATTCGCGTCGTTCACGCTGCTGGCCAAGGGCGACTATCCGGCCGAGCTGGACATACCGTTGCCTTTCTCCCTGGTGAATAACGATGATGCGAATGGCCGATTGGAGATCATGCCCGCGTTTTGGTGGCTGCATGACATGTATGCGCTGGCGAGGAACGGCTGGAAATATCACAGCCGCGATCAGCGCGTCACCAAAGTACAGCACATCGAGTATGAAGCTCTTGCACCGGACACGGTGGAGGAGATATTGTGCGCTCGCAGACTTCTGCGAATATGGGCGGGCAAAGCCCGGCTTCGGCAAGAAGGCGCGGACTGCGCCAATCGCGCGGAGGATGAGTTGGCGAGGCTGGGTGATGCCCTGTTTGCCGGGCCTGAAGCAGACATGCGCGGGTTGGAAGTGCTCGGCGAGAATATGGAAAAATCTCACCGGCCCGTGGTGATCCTCAAGGCTCACGCGGGGTACCGCGCCTACGACGAGATGCTTCACTACTACGCGGTGAAGACGCTGATCGCCTATCTGCAGGGGCACCCCCAGGCGACCTTCAGCACCATGGCCAAGGACGTTTCCGGCGAATCGCAAGGCAACTGGGTGAATCTCGGCGGTCAGCTCGCGCTAGCCTCTGACGTGGACCGGTTGCGCGACGACGTAGGAGCGGGCCGGTTGAAGTCCTGGCGAGACATTCATGGCCGCTATGACGAGCTGTGGCGTGCATACTCCCACCAGAAGGCAAGGCACGCATTCGCCACGCTGCGTGCCGTACTGGGCGCCGGCGAGCTGACGACGGAGCACTGGTTGGAGGCTTTGCGGAAGGCGGTGTCCATCCAAGAGTACATTCGCGAGCAGGTATACACTTCACGAAAGAAGGACTACGACAACAGTTTCCGGCGGGCTACATTCAGAAATGAGGAGGAAATGAAGGCGACGGTAGGCACGGCCGAGGAGAATGGTTTCGTCAAGCAGATTGCCGCCGAGACAGAGCAATTCAAGAACATCGTGGCGGACATTGCCAAGCGGGTTTAGACCGAGGGGTAGCGATTGCCTGCGGCGCCGCGAGTGGAGATTCATCATGAATCGACAAGACAAGAAGTACGCTCAACATGCTTTGGTTCAGGAGATGATGGACACTGTGGGGGTTGTGGAGGCATTCAACGCAGATCAGACCAGAGAGGTGGCCGGGGCGATCTCGTCGGTCGGCCGCCTTCTCCTGACCGGCGAAGGATCAAGCCGCATATTCCCGGCGAAAAATGCGATTCGCAAGGCGCTGACCTGGGGGCTGCCCCTGGCCATTGCGACGGACGGCTCTCGACAAGCCGCGCAGTACGACCTCTCCAAATGCGCCGCCTTCTGCGCGTCGAACTCCGGCCGCACCAAGGAAGTGATCCTACTGGCCAAGAAGCTGGCGGCCATGAACAACCGGCATCGTTACGGGCTGACCGCCAACAAGCATACTCTCTTGGAAGAGGCCTGCGACAGTACTTTCGTGCTGACTTGCGGTTGGGAACAAGCCGTGGCGGCGACCAAGAGCGTCATCGAACAGGGTCTGTTTTACGAATCCATCGTCCGGCATATCGCGGGCTCGATCAAGAAAATGACCTGTTCTGAATTGGCCCCCCGTATCGAGGCTGCCTTGACCATGTCCATCGACGCGGACATCGTGAAAGCGGCGACGCGGGCCCCGACCATATACTTCGCCGGCTACAACGACGGCGTCGCCGAGGAACTGACGCTGAAGACCAACGAAATCACCCGCAAGAAGTCGGATTACCTGGAAGGCACTTATGCCGTTCACGGCATTGAAGAGGTCATGGACAAGAGCGACATCGTGTTTGTCGTCGATCCTATCGACGAAGAGGCGGATAAGTTCCACGAGGTGCTCGTCCAGGGCGTGGGGCTCATGGTCGTGGCCCTTGCCAATCGAAAGACTTGCTTCCCGACCATCCAAGTACCTGACGCCGGAGAGTTGACGCCCTATGTCTACCTCTGCGCTGGTTGGAATCTTCTCGTGGAGATCGGTTTGGCCTCGGGCGTCAACCTGGATAAGCCGGAGCGAGCCCGCAAAGTGGGCAATGAGCTGATCCTGTAGAGCCGTTCTGTAATGGGCCGATCGCTCGCCCGCATACGCCATGTTGGGCGGCGGAAACACAGTGCGGATACTGCTGCCGAGGCACGCGAGTCCTTGAAGCCGCCGGGCAAGGGGTCGCAGGGGCGGCGAGAAGGGCGCACGATGCGCCAGGTAGCGCCGGCCGGGGCGCGCTACTGTCGAAGCGAACCCGAGCCGTCAGAGGCCGTGACGCCGTCGCGGCCGGCGGCCTGCAATTGCTGAATCTTGAGTTCTGCTTCGCTGAGGACGGAGCGGCACTGGCGAATGAGGGCCATGCCCTCCTCGAACTGCTTGATTGAGTCCTCCAGGCCGATTTTGCCCTGCTCGATGGACTCGACGATCTTCTCCAGCCGGGTCATTGCCTTCTCAAAGCTCGGTTTCTCTTGGGCCAAGAAAGCACCTCCTAATGCCAACGGAAAACGCCGGCGTTGTGCAAGGCCTCGCCGGTGTGCACTTTCGGACCCACCAGGCATACGATGGAACAAGCAGTCTAACCGTTTCCGATTGCCAACGACACCCCGTGCTCGCGGAACGCCTCGCACAGGATCGGCCGGACAGCTTCCTGAGCAGCCGTGCTGCGTCTGCCGCACGATTTTAGCGATCTCAGCTTGGCGTTCAGCGAGGTCACTTTGCTGAATCGCTTCGCTTTCTCGTCAAGCGAAACGATAAACGGCACAGACGGCCGACATCGAAGCTGATGCAAGTCTGCCTGCAATACCGTCCATAGCAGCTCCTCCGGCGGAGTTTTGGTGCGCCGTCGCCAGACCGGGCGCACCCCGCGGTCGTTTAACAGTGGGAGCACGTTGTTTCGGATGAGCGCATCCCAGCCGCGGCGAGAAGACCATACGAAAACGGCCCTATCGCCCAAGGATGCGGTCACACTTCGCCGCCGCCTCCAGCGCCTCAGCCCAAGCCAGGGGCTGACAACCACGAGCGCCAGGCAGAACACAACTACGACCACCACGATCAGCGGGAAGCAGAGGACGAACAGCAGCTTGCCACGCCAGGTCGTTGTTCGCAGTTTCAGGGGGCGGCTCATCTGCTACTCGAACAGTTCAGTCTGTTTGTCATCCAGGACACGACTAGTGATTTGTCCATCCGCCGTCTCAGTCTCGATCCGCTCGCCCAGTCGGACATCGCTCGGCGTCGTGATAATCTTGTCGTCGCGGGCGCGCCGGGTGATGGTGAAACCGCGGCGGAGGATTTGACCGTGGCTGGAGGCCGACAGGCGGGCTTCCAGCGTGCCGAGGGCGCGGGCGCGATCCGCGAGGGCGCGGTCCAAGCCATGCGTGAGGCGATCGGACCATTGACTTAACAGCTTGCGATGCCCATCGATCAGGCGGGCGGGAGATGAGGCCAGGAGCCTGGCGGACGCATCGCGGACCGCCCTCTCTTGGCGGAGGAGCGATCGTCCGAGGGCTTGCGAGAGGCGATGTTCCGCCAGCGAGGTTCGTTCGCCGAGCCTGGCCAGGACGGCCTCGGGGCGGACTCCGGCGAGGCGCAACTCAAAATGATGGACAGCGGCGGCGCGAGCGCCGAGAAAGGTCTGCACGGCCAGTTGGACACGGGCGAGGGCCTCGTCGATGGTTTGCTGATGCCGGCGGACTCTTGACAATGGGTCGCGGAACCACTCGCACCGTTCGGCGATGGTCAGTCGCGATCGTGATGATTCCACGAGTCGTGCGACGCTCCGGCAGAGACGGTGTCGGCGAGTTTCGAGGTCTTCAAGCAGTTCGCCGCGGTCGGGCACGACGAGGGCGGCGGCGGCGGTGGGGGTGGCGGCGCGGACGTCGGCCAC
>CAYYBO010000103.1:0-12075 GCA_964470125.1 uncultured Planctomycetaceae bacterium
GGATGTCGCTTCTGCCCGTAGTGGTAATGGGAATCCCGCTCCTGGCAGGTTGGTTCTGCATCCCCGGCCCCAGCGCCCGCCCCGGCCGTGTAGAACTCGATGTCCTCTTTGTTCTGGCGGTTCCCGCTGTTGCCGCAGTGACGCTCGAAGTAATGGACCGCCGCCTCAAATGGCCTCGCCCCGTCGGCTACTGTCAGCGGTGCGGGTACAATCTGACCGGCAACGCGAGCGGCCGCTGCCCCGAATGCGGTGTAGCGATTGGGGCCGACTGGCAGGGCAATCCGGATAAGAAGGACATGGCTGCCGCTCCGACGCCACCCGAGATGCGCAACCAGTGACTTCTCCTCCTCGAATCGAGACTATCACTCTGACCGACGGCTACCGTGCCGGCGTGCGTTGGTGGCGGCGGGAGAGGCCGCGAGGGGCCGTGCTCTATCTACACGGGATACAATCGCACGGGGGCTGGTACGAAGAGTCAGGAGGATTGCTCGCGGAGCAGGGGTTGACCGTGCTGATGCCCGACCGGCGCGGCAGCGGGATGAACCAGGAGCAGCGGGGCCATGCCGAATCGGCGGATCAGTGCCTGGGCGACGCTCTGGAGACGCTGCAGACGCTGTTGCAGACGACCGGGTTCGCAGCGGCTCACGTTGTCGGCGTGAGTTGGGGCGGGAAACTGGCCAGCGCCTTGGCGGCTGCCTCGCCGGAGGAGGTTCGAACGCTGACGCTGGTTTCGCCCGGCCTCTTCCCGAAGGTGGACATGACCGCTGCGGCGAAAATCCGTGTCGCCATGGCCCTGGTTAATGACCGGCACCGCCTGTTTGACATCCCCCTGAACGACTTCCGGCTATTCACCTCGAACCCGGAGAGGATCAAGTACTTGGAGTGCGACGGCCTGATGCTGCGGCAGGTCTCGGCGGCGTTTCTTCTGGCCTCTCGTCGACTCGATCGGCGGGCCAGGCAACTGCGGCGCTCGGGCTGGCGAGGCGGCGTTCACATGTTCCTGGCGGGACGAGACAAGATCATCGACAACGAACAAACGAGCGAGTGGCTGAGGGAACTGGGTCTGGCGGACGTGAAGATCACGGCTTATGCCGAGGGCGAGCACACGTTGGAATTCGAGGCGGACAATTCGCCGTTCCTCGGAGCCCTGGTCGATTGGATCACCGAGCGTTGTTGATTGGTGCAAACCGTGATCGGCGGCGTGGAGTCCATTCCGATCTACCCCATCCTTGCAGATTGGGATTTTTACCCGATTGTCTTTTTGGGGGCGTTTCCTTACAGATGAGTTGCATTCACCGGGTGGGTTCCTAAGCGCCAGAGGCATACTCTACCACCACCACACCTCACCACATCGCCTCTGTGCGGCTTAGGCCCACCCACCCGCGTGCTTACCCTCCACGCCAGAAGGGTGATTCCACAGCATCGCTAAACCATCAACGAAGGACGGCAGGGCTCGTCAATGTCTGACTTGCTCGGGAGCCTCGTGTGATGAGGGGCACTCAAGGAAGATGGCTACTATCGGGCGGGCTGCAGTCCGTGGATCGGGATGTGAGAGAAACCTCTCGGATGTTTCACGGACGGACCGATCGACTCCGCGAAAGAAAATAACGACCTAGAGTTGACTTATCTCGTATGCGGCGGCACAATGGACGCCGTTGGTCGAGTCAGATACAGAGCGGCCGCTGACCCTGACAACGTGTTGAGAAGGAGTCTAGAAGGGGACATTTTAAGTCCGCCGCTTCGTCTGAAGCGGCATTCTGGCTCTCGCTTCGGCGTTTGGACAGATCGATTACTCGGAGTGCCGCTCGGCAAGGTGTGCCATGTTTGCCGCTGCGCTCATAGGCGGGCTGTGCGTGCTGCCGCAGATTGCTGCGGTCGGCGACGTAACCGTGGCGGTCTCCCCATGCATCGCCGGGCCGCGGGTATCGGAGGAAGCCGCAAAAGCGACCGGCCAATGCGTTATCGCGGCGATGAGCGAGATCGACGGCGTGAAAGTCGTCGACCGTTCCCTGACCGGAGTGGTCGTTCAAGAGCAGGACTTGTGGCTTGCGTCGCAAGCGACAGACGCCCTGCGGGCCCGGCTCGAGCCGAGCGGAGCGAATCGACTGCTGGTCGTAAGCCTCTCCAACACTTCGAGCGGATTCATATTCAGCCTGCGACTGGTTGAGGTCGCAACCGAGGACGTGCTGGGCTGCATCCTCAGGACGGCGCCGTCAGAGAAGCAGGTGGTCCGGCAATGCAAGGAATGGACGACGGCTTTCTGGGCGAGCGTCTCAAAGCCGGACGCCAAGGAGAAGGCCGATCTCCAGCCGAGCGAGGAGTTGGCGTCTCTCTGGCGCATCTTGGACGAAACCTCCAGCCGCCAGTTGCTGGGCCCGGAGATCGAGCGAGCGGAATCCGTCTATCGCCAGTACACGAAAGCGGCTCAAGCAGGCAAGGCGAATGAGGCCGACCGACTTGGGCAGATGGCGAGCATCTATCTGACTGATTGCCTCCTCCTCCTGCAACGAGTTCAGAACCCGCCCGAGGGCATGGTGTATGTCCCGAGCGGCTGGGTATCCATGTCGCTTCCAGGCGGGAAGACTCGGCGATTCCGGGTGCAGGCGTTCTTCATTGATCGGACCGAGATGACTCGCGGCCGGTATGCCGAGTTTCTGGATGTCAGCCACCGACGAGCGCCACTTGAGTGGGAGACGCCGAAGGCGGAGAGCGTCGGCCTGCCGGTGACGGGAGTCGATTGGTACGACGCGGAGGCCGCGGCGGCATGGCGGGGACTGCGGCTGCCCACGCATCTGGAGTACATGCGAGCCGTCAAAGGGGATCGAGAGTCGAAGTACCCGTGGGGTGACACTTGGCGGGCGGAGCGTTGCGTGTTCGCCCAGGACCCCAGGCACATGGCGATGGAACCGGCGGGCAGCAGGCCGGAGGGAGCGAGCCCCTGGGGCGTCCTGGACGGGGTGGGCAGCGCTTGTGAGTGGCTGGATACGTGGCAGGGAGCGGACTACTGGCTCCATGCCCCGGAAAAGGCCCCACCGGGACCGCCAAGCGGTTCTGCGAAGCTGGCGGCGGGCGGGGGCTACCGCACGGGGCCGGCGGGCTGCACTTGCGACAGCGTCGAGGCAATCACGCCGGAGACGCGGAGGGATGATCTTGGTTTCCGCTGTGTGCTTCGTGTGAAAGAAAGCACGGGCGGCAGTCATTAGGTAGTGGAGCGAGACGTCTGTGAACTCTGGTGAGAAAGGAAGGAGCGTGGTCATGCGGACCCTTGAACGTTGTTGGCGGACAAACAAGTTATGGGTGTTGCTGTGCGCGGCGGGGCTGGCGGCCGCGGGGTTGGGCTGCGCGACAAGCGAGACCAAACGGGTGGATCCCGATGCCCTGACCGAGATGGAGACGGGGACAGGCCTGAGCAGCCAGGATTTCCGGTCGGTTTGCGAGCGGATGGCCCGCTCGCTGATTACTCGGCCCGAGATTCAGAACGCCTCCACGCCGCCGAAGGTAGCCCTCTTCCGCGTGGCGAACAACACGAACGACTACATCGAGGGCGATGCATTCACGCGGAAGATGCGCACCCTGCTGACCAAGCACTGCGAAGGGAAGATCGTCTTCATCGATCGGGAATTGACGGAAGCGATCGAGAAGGAGCAACGTGACAAACGGCGGGGCAAGATCACCAGTGCGGGGGATGCGGATCGACTGGGCGCGGACTTCTTCCTCACGGGCGAAATAGACGCCATCGACCGTTCCGCGGGCGGCGGAATGACCACCTATTACCGATTTAGCTTCCGTCTGACCAATGCGGGCACGTCCGCCATCCCCTGGGAAGATGAGTACGAGTTCAAGAAGGCCTCGAAGAGGGGTGACGTGTACCGCTGATGAGATAGGAGGCACGGCATGGCACTTCATTCAGAGGGGAGTCCGCGGATTGCGCGGGCCAAGGGCTCGCGTCGCCAGCGTCTCGCGGGGTTCTCGTTGGCGGCAATCGCGATGTGGGCTGGCGCCTGCGGCCCGTCGCCGGAAGAGGTCCGTCTGGGGCGAGCGATGCACTCGACGCGCCACGAGCTTCGGCCGGATTACGCGGACAGCCTGGGCATACTCGACAAGTACAGGCAGAACCCGGCGCAGAAGAGCAACTGCGTGATGTACGGGATGTGCGAGGTCAGTCTGGCCACGGTGGGAGGCAACCTCTCGCTGGCGGACAAGGCGGCCAAAGATACGTTCATGGAAGTGCAGAAGAGCCAGGACATCGACGCCGAGAAGGCGGCGGCCGCAGGCAACGAAGCGGCCAAACTCTTCAAGGGCGAACCGCACGAGCGGGCCTTGCTCGCCTTCTACGCGGGGCTGGCCTGCTACATCAACGCTCAATACAACGACGCCCGCATCTTCTTCATGCAATCCCTGTTGGCCTCGACCACCCGCGACGACGACATGGCGGACTTCCGAGAGGACTTCCAGCTCGGACACTTCTGGCTGGGTCGCACGTATATGAAGATGGAACAGGAGGACAATTCGCGGATCGCCTTCTCGAAGGCGGCGATCAAGCTGTCCCACAAGACCGAGGACGCCGAGATCAAGAAGCTCTCCGCGGACCGAACCGCGGCCTTCAAACAGGAACTGAAGGGCGAAGAACTCTGTTACAAGGACGCCACGACGAGCAAGACGCCGATCGACGGCGTCGTCGACCTGGCGAAAGGGTGCTCGCGTTCCGAACTGCCGGCGAGCCTGCCCGGCGCCGCCGAGGCGGACCCCACGCAATTGCGCGCCGAGACGCTGGAGGCGTTTCTTGATCGCGGGTTCCAGGCGGAGGTCAACCTGATCATCGTAATCGAGATGGGCCAGGGGCCGATCAAGTACTTGACCGGAAACAACGCGGCGTACGACGAGTACTTGCGGGTCAACTACCGGGAGCGGTCCGCGGACGTCTATATCGACGGCCATCGGAGCGGCCCCGCGTTCTGCCTGCTCGATACGTATCATCAGGCGGTCACTCGCGGAGTGAAGACGCGGCGGGATCGACAGACGGGCAAGGCCGTGACGAAGGAGATCCTGTCGCACATGCCGTACATCGGGAACTTCGCGGCCTACTGGGACATCCGCGGCGACTCCCGGTACTGGACGTCTTTGCCCGGAGAGGTCCAGCTTTTCGCCGCGAAGGTGACACCGGGTTTGCACACAATCACGTTGAAGTTCTGCGACATCAACGGCCAGTACCTGCCTCGCTATGACGTGACCCGCAACTACATCGCGGCGCCCGCGGAGGGAGAGGCGGTATTGGTGATGTACTCGCTGGAGAATCAGGACAATGCCTACTTACTCACGCTTCGCCCGGTTCAGTAGCGGAATCGCCCCCGCGACGCCTCGGAGGGGCGGGCGGTTCTCAACCGCGCGATGGGCGATCGTGCTGTGTTTCTGCGCGGGGTGCGCGGCCGTGAAGCCGCCGCCGCCCTACGTTCCTGCCTGCCGCGAACAACCGCCGCTGGCCCACTGCTTCGACGGGCTCCCGCACATCGCGGGGAGCACGCCCTGGGTGCTGGGCGGGGCCTGCTGCTGCACGCCGAGCGATGAACTGATGGCCAAGCTGCACGCGGACGGCGTATGCACGGACCTGGATACGGAAGGACTGGTCGCCCTCTATCACGAGAAGGGAATGCAACTGGCGACCGACCATACGGGGTGCAACAACCTGTGCGCGCAGGGGCCGCACGTGACCAAGGGGGGCAAGTGCATGGTCCCACCGACGCCGGGCACGCGAAACTACGAGGAGGTCGCGACGGGGATCGTTCTCCGTCCGCCGCCGGACGAGAAGGCACAGAAGAAATAGCCGGCCCGCGACGGGTCGGCCGGAGAAAGGAGTATCGACTGTGAGAGCATATTTGGTGTTCCTCGGTGCGGCGTGCCTTCTGCTGGCTACCGGCTGCGCCTCCACCCATCCCGCGGACGTCAAGGACGTGGACAAGCCCTATCAGCAGAAGGGCCGCGTCCAGTGGAACAGCTCGAATCTCAAGGGCCTTCTGGAGATCGAGAAGCTCGACGTGGATCGAACGGAAGAGGGCGGATTGCTGCGCGTGCGGATGACCATCCGCAACAAGCACAAGGAAGACATCGTGGTCGACATCCGCACGATGTTCACGGACGAGAAGGGCTTCGAGAAGGAAGCCACCAACTGGGAGCCGATCATCTGCCCGGCTCGCACGCAGAAGGACTACAGCGCAGTCAGTCTCGGGGCGAACGTGGCGGACTATCAGGTGATCATCCGAGAGCCGAAGAAGTTCTCGTGGCAACCGTGAGACCAAAGAGGGAGACCCCATCATGAGACTTCGTGTTGTGCATCTCGCAATCCTGGCCGCGGCGGGACTGCTGCTGCCGGGATGCTCGGAAACGACGACGCCGGGGCCGGACGCACCGCCTCCGCCTCCGAAGACGCAGAAGGCGGCGAAAACCTACGACTATACGCATTCGGTCTCCGCTCACCGCAAGGGCAAGATGAGCCGCAAGCTGGTCCTGGCCCTGGTGCGATTCGGCGAGGATCGCCCGGTCGAGGACGTCCCCTACGGAGTGGAGCAGGAGCCCAAGCCGGCGCCCGGCGAGAGCGGAACCAACGTGAACGTCGATGTGCAGATCGGCAATCGGGGCGCGCCCAACGCCGAGAAGCAGCCGCCGGGGATGAACATCCGCGCGAGGGAGACGCTCAAACGGGAGTTGATGGAGACCGAGAGTTTCGTCCTGGTCGAACGGGAGCGAATCCTCGACGTTCTCCGCGAGATCAAGTTCGGGCAGACGAAGTTCGTCAACCCCGATTCGGCCCCCGAGATGGGCGAGATCATGGCGGTTCAGTACTTGCTGGAGGGTTCGATCGGTTTCAACGAGGACCTGACCTTCAAGAACACGACGGAGTCGCCGCCGGACTACAAGGACGGCGAGCCCGCAATGGCGGATCGGGTGTATGGTTCCTCGAAGGCGGCCCAGGCGCAGCGGCTTCGCGATCTGCAGCATGAGCGTCGCAAGATGGCGAAGCTGCGGGAGATGCAGGCCCGCAACCGGTACGGTGTGTATCTGAGCCTGTATGACGTGCGGACCGGCGAGATTGCCGCCGAAGCCTTCGGGCTGGGGGCCACGGGGGCGATGGCCATCCGGGACGCGGTCGAGGACCTGCTGGACAAGTGCCTGGACCTGCCCAATCCGGCCCGCATCGCCGCGGTCGACGGCGGTCGCGTCTATCTTGATCTTGGAGAAGCGGACCAAGTCGCCGTCGGGCAGAAGTTCCGCTACGTGAGCACCGGCCCCGCCGTCCGCAACCAAGCCGGGCAGGTGATCGGAGAACGCGGGGAAGAGGGTGGAGAGATCGAGATTCGCAGCGTCCAGGGGCTCATGTCGGTCGGTGAGGTGACCCGCAAGGTGAGCGAACCGAAGGTCGGCGATCGTGTAGAGCAGACTAACCCTTAGGAGGAGCCGAGGGGCTGTCTCGCAACGCTCGACAGCAACGCTGTACGCCGCGGAAGCGGGAGATCAGCAGGTGTTGTGAGACAGCTCCAAAGGCAGGCGGCGTGGCGGCGGCTAATTATGTCCCGCCAGTGAGACGGGTTCCGTCTGGGAGCGCAGGCGTGGGCGGAGACCGTTCACAACGCGGAGCCTGAGAAGCGAGTTCGCGCCTTTGGAGTCGGCGACGGGCGTGCGTCGATGAAGCCGCCTTCGCGAGTCAGTGCAGTTGTAGCTCGTCAACCCTTCCAGCGAAGTCTCCGAGCAGAGCCCTACATCCAGCAGACAGACAACACGTCAGGTAATCCCATTCACCTCATCGCTTGACGGCGCAGGCATGACCCCCTAACTTAGCCGCCCAGGTCAGAGGACCTTAGGCCGGTCTGAACCCTCTTTGATGTAGCTATTGGCCAGGCGGGCATGGCTTTGACAGACCAAGACAAAGGTCACGTCAACGATGCGACTCCCGGTGCTCCCGCGTCCGGTGAACCGGACCCGTTCGTCTTTCCTCCGTGGACTAACCGAATTCGATTGCTGCCGCCCGTGCTATTGGTCGGGGCGGGCCTCTATGCGATGGCTATCTTTGCGTTCGGGGCCGTTCCGGAAACGACGGACGTGGGTTACTGCCCGCAGCAGCCGGTCGCGTACAGCCATGCCTTGCACGCCGGACGACTGGGGCTCGACTGCCGGTACTGTCATTGGACGGTCGAAGAGGCCGGGCACGCCGCCGTGCCGCCGACACAGACGTGCATGAACTGTCACGCGAAGATACGCCCCGAGAGCCCCAAGCTGGCGATTATCCGCGACAGCTTCCAGAGCGGCCGGCCGGTGGAGTGGATTCGCGTCCACGATCTGCCGGACTACGCGTACTTCGACCACAGCGCCCACGTCCGCCGGGGCGTCGGCTGCGTGTCATGCCACGGCCGCGTGGATCAAATGGAGACCATCGCCCAGGTCAAACCGCTGAGCATGGGGTGGTGTCTGGACTGCCACCGGAACCCCGAGCGGCACCTGCGGCGAGTGGAAGACGTGACCAGGATGGACCTGGAGCTACCGCTGGACAAGCAGTTGGAGATAGGGCGGCAACTGCTTAAGGAATACGGCGTTCGTCCCTCAACGGATTGCTCGACGTGCCATCGCTAGGAGCAAGTTGGAGGAGCGGAGGGGCCTCGGCCCTCCAACGAAGAGCCCCGGACTTCAGTCCGGGCGGCGCCGCGAAAGGGTTGGCGTGAAACAGCGTTTAGGCCGGGACAACTTGCGACGCACCTATTGGCGCAGCCTGGATGAGCTGGCGGATACGCCGGAGTTTCGGCGTTTCGTCGAGAGCGAATTCCCGTCGATGGCGTCGTGGATGTCGAAGTCGCCCTCGCGCCGGCAGTTTCTCAAGTTGATGGGGGCCTCGATGGCCCTGGCGGGGCTGACCGGCTGCCGCTGGCCGCAAGAGAAGCTGGTCCCCGCCGCGAGCCAGCCCGTCGGCCGCGTGCCGGGCAAGACGGTGCAGTACGCGACGGCGATGGAGTTAGGCGGCTACGCCCAGGGGCTGTTGGTGACGTGCTACGAGGGGCGGCCGATCAAGATCGAGGGCAACCCGCTGCACCCGATCAACAGGGGCGCGGCGGATGCCATCGCCCAGGCGAGCATTCTGGAGTTCTACGACCCCGACCGCAGCCGGCAGGTCGTGCAGACCGACTTCGAGGAGCTTCGCCGGAGGGTAATCCGCCAGACCAAGGACACGGGCACGCCGAGGCAATGGAGCGACTTCGAGGCCTTCGCCAAGCCGCACTTCGCGGGCTTGCGGGCGAAAGAGGGCGCGGGGCTCTACATCCTCAGCGAAGCCACGTCGTCGCCGAGCATGATGGACATGCGCGGGCTGCTGATGGCGGCGTTTCCGCAGGCGCAGTGGTTCGAGTACGAGCCGATCTCGCGGGACAACGAGAGAGCCGGCACGGCGATGGCCTTCGGTCGGCCGTACCGACCGCACTATGCCCTGGATAAGGCCGACGTGATTGTCAGTTTTGACGACGATCTCCTTGGCACGCACCCGGCCGCACTAAAGCATGCTCGAGATTTCGTGGCCGGGCGTCAGGTGGACCGCCAGGGGAACCGCCTCGACGGCGGCGGCAAGATGAACCGGCTGTACGTCGTCGAGAGCGGCTACAGCATCACCGGGGCCATGGCCGACCATCGCTGCGCCCTTCGTGCCGGCGACGTCTCCCGGTTTGCCCCCGGCCTCCTTCTCCCGGATTCTCTGTCGAAGGGACTGAACGAGAGCCTGCGAGAGCTTCTGACCAAGGATGTGTCGGGGCACAAGGGGCGATGCGTCTTCGCGGCGGGGCCGCATCAGCCGGCCGCCGTCCATGCCTTCGTCCACGCTCTAAACGCGACGATGGATGCCATCGGCAGGACGATCACATTCACCGACGAACTTGACGGCTCTCGCCCTTCCCACACTGACGCCCTCGCCCAATTGACGGCCGACGTGCGAGGCGGCAAGGTGGGGACGCTGCTAATCCTCGGCGGCAACCCGGTCTTCGACGCGCCGGCGGATCTCGATTTCTTCGGCCATCTTGCAGCAGTCAAGAACAGCGTCCACCTGAGCCTGTACAACAACGAGACCTCCCGGGCCTGCACATGGCACTTGCCGCGAGCGCATCATCTTGAATCCTGGGGCGATGCCCGGGCCTACGACGGAACCATCAGCATCATCCAGCCGACGATTGAACCGCTGTACGAAGGGCGGACGCCGATCGAGCTCCTGGCCTTCATCTGCGAAGACAAGATGACCAAGGGCCACGACATCGTCCGTCGGACGTTTGGCGAGTTGTTCGACTACGGCGTCAATCGGGGCGAATTGTGGCGGCAATCGCTCCACGACGGTGTCGTCGCGGAGACGGCGCTGCCTGCGGTTCAACCACCGTTCAATCCGGAGCGGGGGCAGGAGATCATCGGAACGTTCGGCGCCGCCGCAAAGGCCACCGGCCCTGGGGGCGACTTCGACCTTCTGTTCTCACAAAGCCCAACGCTCTACGACGGCCGCTTTGCCAATAACGGCTGGCTTCAGGAGTTGCCGGACCCGCTGACCAAGCTGACTTGGGACAACGCGGCCTTTGTCTCGCCGGCGACGGCAAGGGAATTGGGCGTCCGCAGCGGTGACGTGCTCGAGCTGACGGCCAAGGACCGCTCCATCGAGATCGCCGCGTTTGTCCAGCCTGGCCAGGCGGAGCAGACCATCGTCCTGCCGCTGGGCTACGGGCGCGTCGCGGCGGGCCGCGTCGGCGACGGCGTCGGCGTCAACACTTACGCCCTGCGTACTTCGGGGGCGATGGACGTTCTGACCAGCGTGAAAGTCGAGAAGACCGGCCGAAGGTACAAGCTGGCGACCACGCAGGACCATCAGGCGATTGACTCGAAGGTCGGCCGGGAAGCAACCGCCGAACGGCTCGGCGAGTTGGTCCGTGAGGCGGACGTCGAACACTATCGAACGCACCCGGATTTCGCCAAGCATGTCGTGCATCACCCGCCGCTGAGGTCTTTGTGGAAGGAACCGGTTCGCCAGCCCGGCGTGACGGCGCCGCCGGCCCACCGCTGGGCGATGGCCATCGACCTGAGCGCCTGCATCGGCTGCGGGGCCTGCGCGGTTGCCTGCCAGGCGGAGAACAACATCCCCGTTGTGGGCAAGGACGAGGTCGAGCGAGGCCGCGAGATGGCCTGGCTCCGCATAGATCGCTACTATCGCGGCAAGCCGGAGGACCCGCAGGTCGCCTTCCAGCCGCTGACCTGCCACCACTGCGAGAACGCCCCGTGCGAGCAGGTCTGCCCCGTCGCGGCGACGGTCCATTCCGCCGAGGGGCTGAACGACATGGTTTACAACCGCTGCATCGGCACGCGGTATTGCTCGAACAACTGTCCGTACAAGGTGCGGCGGTTCAACTGGTTCAACAATCACAAGGACGTGTCGGAGGTCGAGAAGCTGGCCTTCAACCCCGAGGTAACGGTCCGCAGTCGCGGGGTGATGGAGAAGTGTACATACTGCGTGCAGCGAATCATGGCTGTGAAGATCGCCGCCAAGAACGAACGGCGGCCCATCGTCGACGGCGAGATAGTCCCTGCCTGCGCCCAGACATGCCCGACGCGGGCAATCGTCTTCGGCGACCTGAACGACCCGAACAGTCGCGTAGCCAAGTTGCACGCCGCCGATCGGGCCTACGCCGTGCTCGCGGAGTTGAACGTGAAGCCCAGGACGGTGTATTTGGCGAGGCTGAGGAACCAAACGTAGCGTCGGGCCCCCGTGGCCGACGGGAACGCGCGAAGACCTCCGAGCGGAGGCAGAGAACCGGGAGTGAGCATTTGCGGAGGCACGGCGATTCCGGATTGGTGATTGCGGATTTGGGATTGCGGGTTGAGATTGAGGCCCTTGTGTGGAACCGGCTGTTACTACACAACGCTGTGAGGAGTCTCGTGTTCGGCCTCAGTGGACTGCTAGCCCCGGAGGGGCCAAGGATCGTAGCCGCGGGTGGAGCGTCGCGGGGGCGAAGCCCCGCGACGCAGAACCCGTGGAATCGAGCGTCTTCTTGTCTTTCCGCCCCGGAGGGGCGGAGG
>CAYYBO010000104.1:0-5703 GCA_964470125.1 uncultured Planctomycetaceae bacterium
CGAGATTCTGGTTCGCGGCTACTTCAACGCGTCGCTTTGGTCTCGGCCGCCGGGCACGACCGTATGGGAGGCTTTCGCATCCGCCGGCGTGACCGTGCCGCTGGCCTCAGAGCTGCAGGGCGAAGCCATCGCCTTCGATGCCGACGGCTGGGGCTATTACACCGTCAGCGAGGGCAGCCTTCCGCCGCTCTATTACTACGGTAGAGTTCGGCTGCTGGGTGATTTGGACTGCAGCGGGGCGATCGATTTCGGCGATATCCCGCATTGCGTGCAGGCCCTGATTGACCCGGTGGGGTACGCCGCGGACCACGACGGCGATCCTTACCCGCCATGTGATCCGATGCTCGCCGACATAAACGCGGACTCGCAAACCGACGGCGCCGACATCCAGGCCCTCATCAATATCCTGGCCGGAGGGCAAGCCGCTTGGTTCCCCGGGCGCATCTAGTGCTGTTTCCAGTCTGAGCGTCTGGCCCCAATCCCCGCAGAACGCCGGCGGCGACGCCTCTCAGCGTTTCGAGACTCCACTGCCGGGAGCGGCACCGGAGCCCGACACGCCGTGCCCGCACAAGCGGCAACCGCCCTGGAGAGAAGCCGGCTTTGGTGATAGTTCTAATTGAAGGCCTTTTGCGAGATCGCCTTCAATCTGCCGCGGACATGGTTGCGAAGGGGAGTAATGGAAAGCGAATCGGCCCAACGAACTGCATGGCGCTCGAGCATGGGAGGACTGAGCAGCAGCACAGTGGGGTGCGGGAGACGGGCCCGGCGAACGATGACGCGCATGAGCAGGCGATCGGGCCAACCTATCCCCAGCCTCCTCATCGCCTGGCTGAACAGCCTCATGGGGCGGCCGTCGGCGGAATCCGAGGGGTTGGCCGCGCGGCGTGTCTTGAGCACGGCCAGGACCAGGAGCAACGCGACGATTCCAGCGACGAAGCCGAGGATCAGCATGATCGCCGGCGGCCCCACTGTGTTGGGACGCAGAGCGGTGTGCAGGCCGTCGAAGAAGCCTTGTATCTCCTTGGAGTGGGGGCGCTGGGCGAGAATGTGGATGACTGGGATCATGGCGGGGTGTTCTCCACATGTGCGGCCGTGCATGGATCGGCCTGGGCGAGCGCCGGAACCTGGGGGGAGGAGGTCTTGGATTGTTTGACCCGCTGGAGCCTGCGGGCCACATGGTTGGCGATGCGGGCGATGCGCGGGTCGTTTTCGGTGGCGGCGAGCTCCAGCACGCGGGGCGTCAGGTTGTCAAGCCGCATTTGATCGATGATCCAGAGAGCGGAGCAGCGATGCTCGGCCCGCCGGTCGCGGAGCATGCCGATCAGGCCAACCGCCGCCTTAGGCACGCGGAGCTTCAGCAGGGCACGAACGGCGGCGGCCCGCACATCGGCGTGATCGCTTTCGAGTTTGGGCAGGCACAGTTCGAGCCGCCGAGGGGCGTTCATCTGGTCAAGAGCCTCGATGGCCGCGGTCTGAACACCGGGGTCCGCATCATTCGCGCCTCGTTCCAGGATTCTGCGGCTGGTCACGTCATCGAGCCGCCCCAGGACAGCCATCGCCGCTGCCCGGAGAGGCGGCCACGGATCGTTGGCCAGGGCGAAGACTTCGTTCTTGAATTGCTCGCCGGTGTTGAGGGCTTGAAGCAGCCGCAGGGCGCGAAGCCGATCGCCGGCTTGCGGCGACCGCAGCTTGACCTGGAGCTGGGCGGTGAAGCCGGGCACATAGTTGGCTGCATGGTGGCCCGCGGTTGCCGCCTGGACAGGTTGAAGGCGTTCAAAATGCTGCCAGAGGTCCTCAAACTCCTCGGAGATGCTGGCTCGATCGAGGACGTTGGTCCATTCATCGGGCCGGTCCTTGCGCGGGCGCCGGACGATCAGGCTGTCGCGGCGGGCGCGGAACGCGATCTCGCGTTCGGCGGCCTTGCGAACCGCTTCCTCCTCGTGTTCCGTGGCGCTCTGTAGGGCCAGGGTCGAGGCCGGCGTGTCGATCTTGACGAGAGCCCAAACGGCGGCGCGGTTGGCGGCCGGATTATCAAGCAGGAGGAAATTGAGCAGGGCGGCGACTTTTTGCCCCGATGGCAACCCAAGGTTGAGCAACCAGGCGGGGGCCATTGCCGCGGCATCGTCAGGAAGACCGAAGGCGGCATCCATGCCGTCTTCGAGCCAGGGAAGTGAGCGAATCGCCGCCAGACTCTTCCTGATGCCGGGGTCGCGAGTCAGCCACTGGAGACGAATCAGTTGGGCGAATAACTCGCAGTCGCGGCTGGTGGACAAGATGGAGAGAATCGGGCGGCTAAGTTCCTGGTAACAGAGGGCGACATAGATGAAGGGCGCGAATCGCGGCAAGGAGGAAGAGGCGAGGATGCCGTGCATCGTCTCTATAAGCTTGCCGCGTTTGGCCGTGGGGCGTTTGAAGAGCTTGTCCTCTAATTCGTCGGCGTAGAGCATGGCCGCTTCGAGCACTTCAGGGCGAAAGTGGCTTTCGTAGCAATTTACCGCTTCCGCCAAGGCGTCAATGAGGTAGCGACGTTCATCCCGCAGAAGCCCAAGCGTTGCGGCAGCCGCCGAGACAATCTTGGCGTCCGCCCCGGCGGCGTCTCGCAGGGTGGCGACGGTCTCCGCGTAGTTCTGGCCGTGGCGGCCGGCAAGATCACGCAGGGCGACGGCGGCCTCGGTGCGAACCTGAGGAGCGTTGTCGTGGGTCGCGTGAGCGAGAAGGTATGCCAGGCGGATGTTGCCGCTGCAACGAATGATGTCGAGGGTGTTCAGGCGGGTCCGTATGTTGCTGTTTCGGATTGTTGCCCTGAGGGCGCCGAACAGCCGGGCGGTATGGGCGACGATGGCGTCCTTTGCCTCGCCGGTAAGACGATCGTACACGCCGGGCAGCGCCTCCAAACCAGCCTCCCGCCCGCGGGATAGCAGGACGCGCACGGCCTCGCGCTGCAACGGCGCATCCAGTTCCGGGGCGGCCGCTACCAATGCCTGGTCAGCCGCAGCGTCGTTACTGCCAAGCAGGATGTCGAAGATTCTCGGGCGTACTGCCACCGTGGCGCCCCCATCGGCTCGTTACCCGGCACATCGGACCGGCGGCGGAGACGGCTTAACAACCGTTGGCGGCGAAGCGTGGGGCGGCGCCGGCATCCGGCCCGGGGAGGGCTGAGACGGCGCATCGCGGCGTCGAGCCCAACCCGGAGCCGAATCGCTACTTATCGGTATAAGGGACCAGAGGAGAATTGCTCGGGCCAGACGTTTGGCTGGCACAGCGGACGACAGGGAGATGGCGATGGCGAAGCGAGGATGTTATGCGGCCTTGGTTGCGGGAATCGTGTTGGCGGGTTGGACGATACTCGGTGCGTCCGGCGGTTCGTCGTCGGCTCAGACGAAGGAGGGCCGGGCCTCGCCAGTCTATCACTATGTCGGCGTGGAGCAGACCATTGCGCGGGTTCACGCGACGACGGGCCGCGTCGAGGTGCTCTGCAAGCGCGGCGAGCCGAAGGCCAGCCTGCTGACGCCGGGCACCAGGCCGTGGGAGTGGCGAGAGGTGCCCATTGAGACCCGGCGACAGCGAGAAGGCGAGAGAGGGGAGGCTGGCGAGGAGGGCCCGGAGGCTTCCAGTGGGGTGGGAGGGGATGGCTCGAATCGTATGGAGTAGCGGGGATCTGAGATGCCCTGCCCGAGGCTCCGCCGTGCCGCTCAGCTCCTGCGGCGAACGGCAAAGAGATCGTAGGAGAGGCGGCCGGAGTTCAGGAGGGATCGGAGCACGGCGAGGTAGGCGCAGCGGGCGCGGAAGCCCTTGGCGGCGGCCCAGCCGCGCCGGCCGATCTCGGCCAGGCCGTCGGCCAAAGACGCGGCCACGCGGCGCGAGGCTTGTTCATGTCGCACCAGGTCCAGGCCCAGGCGCGAGAATGCGGCCAGGTAGTCTCCGTTGGACCAGAGCCGAATGTTGGAGTTGAACTGGGTCGGCAGGCGGTTGAGCAACATCAGCGGAGCGAAGAGCGCCTTGCGATTGGTGGTAATGTCGCCGAGGCACAGGATGCCGCCCGGTTTGAGAACGCGGCGGCACTCTTCGAGGAAGGCGTCCTTGTCTTGGTAGTGCAGGGCCGATTCGAGGTTGAGGAGCACGTCCACGGAGGCGTCGGTTATGGGAAGATGATGGGCGTCGCCTTGAAAGAAAGCAGGGCGGGGAGACTGGGCTTGCCATCGTCCTGCGGCGGTGTGGACGTTGGACCAGAGGTAGTCAAGCCCGATGACGCGGCGCGGCCGGAACCGCTCCATGACCCAGCCGCAGGGACCGCCGATGCCGCAGCCGACATCGAGGATGATCGTTTCGCCGGCGATTGGGGTGTCGCCGAGCAACTGCCAGACGAGGGCTCGCTGGTGTTCGTCAAAGGAGCGCGAACCGGAAGCCTCGGCGTAACCGCAGTTATAGCCGGTCAGGCCGACGACCTGGGTGAGCCTGTGGTTGGGTCGGTAGTGTGCCTCCAGGGTTCGTTGTGACATAACGCGCAGTGTAACACGGCGCGGCGGTGCTGCAATGAAAACGGGTTGAGAGCGGAGAAGCGAGAATGCTGCCAGGGCCGGACCCTCGCCAACTCGTGCTGCCGGGATAAGATACCGGGGTCATGGGTGAACCGCTGAACACGAAACGAAGTGCGGACCTGTCGGTACAGATCGGCAAGATTCGTCTGAAGAACCCGGTCTTGACTGCCTCGGGGACGTGCGGCTACGGGCGGGAGTACGCGCCTTACCTGGATCTGAGCTGCTTGGGGGGATTCACCACCAAGAGCGTGACGCTTCAGCCGCGGGAGGGCAATCCGCCGCCGCGAATCGTCGAGGTGCCCGGCGGGATGCTGAACACCATCGGCTTGGCCAACGTCGGACTGGAGGTGTTCATCCGCGACAAAGCCCCGGAGTTGGCGGAATTGGGAACGGCGGTATTGGTCAACGTGGCCGGGCACAGCATCCAGGAATACGTCGAGGTTTGCGGGGCTGTTGACCCGCTGCCGGGAATCTCAGGCGTCGAGTTGAATGTCTCATGCCCGAACGTGGCGGACGGGCTGACCTTCGGCACGGACGCGGGGCTTATGCGGGAGTTGGTGTCGGCGGCGCGGGCGGCGGTCTGCCGGGGCGTATTGATCGTCAAACTGACGCCGAACGTGACGGATATCTCGGTGACGGCCCGGGCGGCGATCGAGGGCGGAGCGGACGCGCTGTCGGTGGTCAACACGTTCCTGGGCATGGCTATCGACATCCAGACTTGGCGGCCGGCGCTGGCCAGGGGATCGGGCGGATCCTGCGGCCGGGCAAAAAACCCTTGGCCAACCAAAATTTAACAAAGTTGGGGGGGGTTTTTCCCATAAACCGGGGGGTCCCAAAAAAGGGGGGGGGGCGGCTTCAGCGGGCCGGCGATCAAGCCGATGGCCATCCATCTTGTTCACAAGGTCTGGCGGGAGGTTGCCAGAGACGCGGGCGTGCCGATCATCGGCATGGGCGGGGTGTGGACATGGCAGGACGCGGTCGAGTTCCTGCTGGCCGGAGCAAGCGCGGTGGCGGTCGGGACGGCGTTGTTTGTTGACCCGACCACGCCGGTGAAGATCATCGACGGGCTGGCGGCATATCTGAGCGAGCGGGGGTTGGCCGGCGTCTCGGCGCTGGCGGGCGGGTTTTCGAAAACGGCGGTCGGCAAGTAGCGACGTCTCCCGGC
>CAYYBO010000104.1:5713-11991 GCA_964470125.1 uncultured Planctomycetaceae bacterium
AGCCGGGAAGCAGGGAACCGGACCGCCCGGTCGCAAGATTGTTTCTTTCCACAATCTTGGGCAGCGCGAGGCCCTACATTTACCGGCGAAAATATATACTTATTTATCTACATAAAGATTGACAAGGGCGCGAACCTGTCGGTAGCATTGCCGGCGTTCGGAGTGTTGGGGCCGGAACTGATCCCTTGTTCGAGGGAATCCGGAGGATCAAAGCCGCGTTTGTCGAACACAGTATCCTGAAGGCCGCCGCGGGCGGTCTTGGGAAGACGGCGCGGATGGACCGCCCCGCGGTCCAAGTCAAACCACCGTTCGCAACAGAGGTGAACTATGACCAGACGCACGAGAACCGGACAGCTTCCGCGGCGCGGATGGGCGGCGCCCGTGGCGATCATCGCGGCTGCGGCGTGTTTGACCGCGGCGTCAGCCGCCACGGCAGCCCAGTCAGGAATCCGCATCAATGAAGTCTCCCTGAAGCCCCCGGGCGGACAATTCCAGTGGATCGAGTTGTACAACGCCGGCTCGTTGGAGGAGTCTGCCTCCGGCTGGGTGCTGACCGACCTTGACGGCGACAACTATACGCTGCCGGTGGCGCTGCCGCCGGTGCCGGCGGGAGCGTTCGTGCTGGTCTATTTCGACGGCCTGGGACCTGGAAGCGACGATTACGACTTTGGCGACAATGTCACGATCCTGCACAGCCCCCCGGGAATGGTGGACCCCTTTGAAAGCGACGGCGGTCAAGTCGCACTCTACTCCGTCCCGATATTCTCGCCTCAGACAATTACCAGCTTCGTGGCTTGGGGTCCTTCGCCCGGCAGCCAGGCCAACGACGCGGTAGAGTCGGGCCTGTGGCTCGCCTGGGACACGACCATTTCCATCGCCGGCACGTCCGACAGCCCCAAGGGACCCGCCCCGATCATCGAGCCAGGCGGCACTCTGGGCGTTGTGGGTTTGCCGTCAGACGTAACCCATGATTCGTGGTCAGGGTTTGCTTACTCACAGGCGACTCCAGGGGCGATTAATCCGTTGCCCGCCCCAGTAATCTACCTTCCGGCGGACAAAGACCGCTTCGACGACTGGCAATTCAATTTCAGTTGGGTGGCAGTGCCGCTCGCCGACCACTACGAGATCCAAATCTGCGCCGACTCGGGCTGCGGCAGCCCGCTTTTCGGGGATGCGACACTGGTCGAACCTCATTACACCACGCCGCCGCTGCCGCTTGACGCCGTCTACCACTGGCGCGTACGCGCCTATGACGTCGATAGCGTGGCTGGGCCCTGGGCCGGGCCATATGAATTCACAGTCGGCTACCCGCCGCTGCCGCCGCCCCCCCCGACGGCGCCCGCCCCTGCCGGAGCCCCGCGGAACGACTACACGGTATCCGGCCAAGTGACGGATTCCGTCTCGGGCCGCGGGTTGGGCGGAGTCACCATTGACTTGGGCGGCGGGCTGACCACCACGACAGGTCCCAACGGAAGCTGGTCAATCAGCGGAGTCCCCGCCGGGCCCCACACGGTGTCGGCTTCTCGGACAGGCTACGGTGCAACGGGAAGTTCCATCAACGTGACCGGCGATTTGGGCGGAATTGACTTTGCCATGACGGGTGACAGCAACACTTTGGGTGTGGTGTCGTTGGCAGCCCGAAAGGACACGAAGCTGTTGTGTCTCGACCGTTGCGAGGAATTCCCCGCCAATAACCGCCACTGGGACGGCTCGCACGAGGCGTTGGTCCACTGGTGGACTCACGAACGGATGTACTGCCCGTACACCGCGATCAGAATGATTAACAACTACTACGGCGGCACGATCACCCGCGACGAAGTTGCCTGGAAGATCAAGGCGGTGGACAGTGATCCGACCGGCGATCTGGACCACAACGTTGGTACCACCGACGACGAGACGACCACCGGCCTGGCCTGGGCCCTGCAGACCGCGGCGGGCAATTTGAACTACTCTCGGACCCGACCCACCGACGAGCAACTGATCGCTTGGATCGATGGCGGGCGGCCGGTCATGTACTCGACGCCCAGCCACTGGATGGTGGTCGACGGCTACCGCCATGTGGACGGCAACCTCGAGGGCCGCTTTCTGAATACTGACAACGACGGCTCCGTCGCGTGGCGGCGCTTTTCAACGCACAGTTTTGACTCATACTTCGCCCCCAATGCCGGGCTGACGGGACGGGCCACGGATCCTCGCGTGACGATGGACACCGACGGCGACGGAGTGATGGATTTCGACGAGGACTTGCGCTTTCAGTGCAGTAAGAACATGAAGGACACGGATCGCGACCAGGTGGAAGACAAGAATGACATTCGCAACTACACGTTTCACCAGGACTATCACGCCGGACACAAGCTTGGCCCCGCGGCCCTCGCCGACATCGACAAAGATGGTCTTCGTGGCGAAAACGATTGTGATTCTGACAGCAAGGACGGCGTCGGCGGCGACGGCGATTTCGACGGCGGCGAGGACATCAACGGGGACGGCCACAATCCCGACGCCGGCGAGACCTGCATGTACGACCCGCATGACTGGCTGATTACCGTCCACGTCGACAAGGATGAGTATTTGATCGGCGAGAAGGTCTTCATCGTGGACATCCACGGCTCCCGGGAAACGCATACCTACCACGCCAATTCGTCATACTACTACGAGCTTGGCAAGGGTTGTCCGGACAAGGTGAATGACACGCCTCTGGGCCACCACGGATCGTTCAGCACCGAAGCGGGCGGTCACGCCCTGCAGGCCCAAGTGATGACCTGCCAGTCGCCCGGCCAATACTACCTGACAGTCGATGTGCTGGGCGATTTCAATTACTCCGAACCGGACAACACTGACCCGCAGACCTGCTGGGTGTGTAAGCGGCGGACCTGGGACCGCGTTTATACCACCGTGCCAGGCACGACCTTCAGCGAGTCCACTTGGACCCTGGATGGCCTGCCGGTCGGCACGACCTTCCCCGGCGGCGTCACGCCCACCCCGGGCGTACCACAATACGACTATACCGATCTGGCCGAGGACCCCAACGACTGGCACTGGTACGTGGATTACACCTATAGCGGCAACCCGGTACGGTTCAACGCCTGGGTCCTCAACTTTACGCCGGGCGACCGCATTAGAGTCGATGTCGTCAACTCGCCCCTGTTCATGGGGACCGACCTGACGATCACCGTGGACGTGGGCAATGATCTCTACCAGCTTATGGACGGCGGAGGACTTCATATCTGGCAGGGTTCCTGGAGCCAGTATCCCAATGACATCGAGCCGTCACTACTGCTAACCCTAGTCGGCATCGACCGGCAGAACTACCTCGGCTGTGCGACGTGCCCGGGCGACATGAACGGCTCCGGCCACGTGGACCTGGACGACATTCCGTCCTTCGTTGATGCACTGCTGTATGATCAACTGAACCCGTGTTCGGATATCAACGAGGATAACGCCACGAACAGCGTGGATGTTCAGGGAATGATCGAGCTGATCCTGGCCGACGGCGGTGCGGGCACGTCGTGCCACACGACGATCTGCGTTCCACCGGGCGATGACTGCTGGAGTACGCTCTGCGACGGACATAGCTTCTTCAGCTTTGACGAAACGCCTCTGCCGCCGGACTTCTTCAATCCGGGCTCAGACCCATTCTGGGGACCGATCATGCTCGGTGGGGCGGGAGCGCCGCTGCTGGCGGACACCGTCGTATCGCGCACCAACGAAATGTGTTTTCCGGAGCCTCTGCCGAGCGCCGCCACCGTTCCCATCGAACTGGTCTCGCTCAGCTTAGTCAGTTGCCAGCCGATTACTGTGAGCTACAACGGCGGGCAAAACCCCCAACAGTGGGACGTTTCCGTCGATCTCTCCGTTATCCCTTCACCGCAGGGGACAATGACCGCGGTCAAGACGTATCCAAGCGGCGGCACGTTTGACTCCATACTGGTTGTACGGCCTCGGTTCATATTCGTTCGAGTCGGCAATCCGTCCGACGTGCGGCAGCTCGACACTGGATTGGCCGGAATGCCGCCTGTGCAACTGTCTGCCCAGAACGGCTCCTGGTTGCACAGTGAACCCTTCGGCTCGGCCTGCGCTGCTGGCTTTGCGCCGGGCTTCACTGAGCTGCCGCCGGGCGATCCGTGCTGCATCGAGACGTGCCATTCGTCGTTTGGCACGGCCCCGCATCAGCACTGCGTATACCCGCCGTCGTGCGAGCCCTGCCCGCACTAAGGAGCCGTCCGACAACACCGAGGAGCCCCGGACTTGAGTCCGGGCGGCGCCGCGAATGGCTGGCTCTGAAGAAGCCCTTCAAGCAGAGCGGGCATTGTCAGGTGATGATCCGCCGCCGACGCCGCGGCGGGCCGGAACGCGCGGGAGGACGCGGCCTGTCAGCACCACCGCCCGTAGGGTGACGACGAATGTGAGACCTCGATCCTCCGACGCCGCCTCGAAGACCGGCGACGCCCTGCGAGTCGCCGTGATCAGCCAGTGAACGCAAGTAGGCGACTTCCTCGCGGGCGAGCGGTCGGAACGCGCCGAGCGGCAGCCCGCGGATGGTCAGCTTGCCCATGCGGACGCGGTTCAGGCGGCGGGCTTTGTGGCCGAGCTTGGCGAGCATGCGGCGAATTTCGCGGTTGCGCCCCTCGCGAATGGTGATCTCCAACACGGCCTTGTCGCGCTGGCGGTGCAGGACCTTTATCATCGCCGGGGCCGTCTTGCCCTCCGCGAGCCAGACGCCGGCGCGGAGCTTCTGCAGTGTTTCCGTCGTCGGGCAGCCGGCAACCTCGGCGTGATAGGTCTTGGGCACGCCGAAACGCGGATGCGTCAATCGTTGTGCCAGTTCGCCGTCGTTGGTCAAGAGCAACAGGCCGGTGGACTCGGAATCCAGGCGGCCGACGGGAAAAACTCGTTCGTGAACCCCGGTCAGCAGATCCACGGCCCGCTTTCGGCCGGCGGGGTCGCTGTGCGTGCAGAAGACGCCGGGGGGTTTGTTGAGCAGGAGGTACACAAGCCTGGCAGGGCGAAGTGGCCTGCCGTCCAGCGTGATGCGGTCTCGCCTCGGGTCAACCAAGACCGGCAGGGCGCGGACGACTTCGCCGTTGACGGCGACGCGGCCGTCAAGGACCAGCTCCTCGCAGGCGCGGCGCGGGCCGCAGCCGGCGGCGGCGAGGATCTTCTGTATGCGTTCGGAGGACATTGGTTCGACACTTTCTATCGGAGTCGCGGCCGTACTGGAACGGTGACGCCGAGATAGAGGAAGCCTATGGAATCTCAGTGCGGCGAAGCCGCAGCCAAAGCAGCGGCCCGTGCCCTCGCGTGGTCGCAACCTCGGTCGGGCCGACGCCCTCGTCGGCCCCCAGCACCAGCCGCCCCTGACCAGAGCATTTCACGATTGTTCGTAGCGTCGCCCCCTCCTGGCCGACGGGAACACCATGTGCGCCCCTTTGCCAGATTGCCCGCCGACAAGGGGACGCCTCATGCCACACCCAGTCGTGAAACGCTATAACGTGGGACACAAGAAACCCCGCGGCTTGCGAAGAAATCGAACATTTGCAGTGCAGAGGGACCACTCCTTGAGTGTTGCGGCTTTGTTTGCGGCTGCGTTCACGTTCGTCGACGCCGCTGCCGGCGAAGAACAGCAAGCACCGAGGCGATCCACACCACGGCCAGAAAAGGCAAGCCTATTCCCGAAGACCATCGCCGGCCGGCTGAGGTGATGATATCCGAAGTGATGAGATACGGCGAAAGACCGGCGATGGCCGGAAACGGCGGTGGAGAACAACTGGTCGCCGGGCGAGAGCGGCGAGACGCTGATCTCGCGGTACGGGTACGTAAGTGACAATCTGGCCCGGCGGACCAGCGTGGTTCGGACGGGCGCGGCCTTCGCCGGCGGGTCGGGCGATCACTACGACCTGTACGAGTACAATGACCGCAACGAGTTGACCTGCTCGCGGCGGTTTGCCGGGGCGGCGATTCCTGACCCGCTGCCGGAAGGCGACGGCTCGGTTCCGAGTTTCGCCTACGACTATGACGGGATCGGCAGCCGCAGTACGATGAAGGCGTGCGGGGCGGAGTCGTGCCCGCCATCTGGCGGGGTGACGACGACGTACACGCAGAATGCATTGAACCAGTACACGGCGACGAACAATCCGGCGGAGAGCTTTACGTATGACTTCGACGGCAACCTGACGGCGGACGGGACGTTCGCGTACACCTGGGATGGGGAGAATCGGCTGATCGGGGTAGAGCCAACGTCCCCGTTGGTCGGTAGCAAGAAGCTGGTGTTCACGTATGAC
>CAYYBO010000105.1:0-3703 GCA_964470125.1 uncultured Planctomycetaceae bacterium
AATATCGAGGGATGGGATCGCTGGGGGCAATGGTTTGCGGCAGCGCTGACCGATACAGTCAGAAGGGTGAGACGCAGCGCGAGAAGCTCGTGCCGGAGGGCGTCGAAGGCCGAGTGCCTTATCGCGGCAGCCTGGCGGAGTTGGTGTATCAACTGGCCGGCGGCCTGCGGGCGGGCATGGGCTACTGCGGAACGCCCACGATTGAGGCCCTCCGCAAAAACGCGAGGTTCGTGCGTGTTTCCGGGGCGAGCATGGTGGAATCGCACCCGCACCACCTGTGGATTACCGAGGAGGCACCGAACTACGCGGTCGAGAAGATCGTTGAAATCTAGCGTGCCGCTCGAAGAGTCTCGGGCCTGAGCCCGGGTGGCCCTCGACCCCGAGAAGGCCGTATCTCCCGCGAGCCTCAGTAGGCAGGAAGTCAGAGAGGTTTGACCGATGATCAGACATCCGTTGCAGGGCTGGACTCGAATCGTGGGCGTCGCCCTGGCGCCCGTCACCTTGTTCGTGATCGCCGGCTGTGCCCACGTCAACAACCCCTGGGTCGATTCAGGATCACTCGTCAACAACGAGATGACAACGCCCAGCACCGAGGGTTACCTGAGCCGCGCGGGCCAGTCCGGGCCGATGAGCCAGCCGCAACGATCCTGGGCTCGCTCGCAGGTCTACTGTGAGAACGGCGCCGTCAGTCATTGGCCGCTCTGGTTCGAGGACCCCTTCGAGGACAAGGGCAACGCCATCAGGCCGGCCGCGGAAATGAATGAGCCCGACCGCGAGTTCGCCTGGAATTGGGTGGATTACCTGCACATCCCCTACGGACCTGGACGGATGATCTTCGTCAACACCGTCGGCCTGCCGATCAGCGCCGTTGTCACGCCCCCTGGCACCTTGATGGAAAGCGACGGGCGCATCGACAAGGGACTGGTCTGGTACGACCACGACGCCAAGCGGGCGGACTCAGTTGTGCGCGAGCCCCCGGACGTGAACGTCATCAAAAGGCAATACGGGGCATCGCCCAATCCCGACAGCGAGTAAGAATGTAGGCCTAACGCTTGCGCCGCGCGGTGAGCGGTAGACCCTCCCAGGGGACCGATCTTCCTGCCGTCAGGCTGGGAAGTTCAAGACCCATGACGGCCGAGGTATGGATATCTCGTCCCTCAATCCTCGCGATCCATGCAGTTCAACCGGCTGACGGGCGCTACGGTGCTTGTACTCCCAGCCGGCGCGATGGCAGGCCGTGTCTCGGATGGCCGGTCAGACGGGCTTGCCGAATAGGGATGATGGCCACGCCTGCTTTGGCCGGCAGGGTGGTCCTGCTATAATCGGCAACTTCCAAAGGCGAGTCAGTCTCGGCTTTTCCTGGGAGCTTGGACAGCAAGGCGGCCGAGGAACCCAAAGGAGATAGGGTATGCTGGAACGGAAAAGACCTATGAACAAGATAATGAGGTGTCTGTGTGCCGGCCTGTTCGTCATCGGTTTGACATTCGCCGGCGTTGGCTGCGCGGAGAATCAGCAGTGCCCGAGGGAGTGCCACCAGAAATGCTCGGCGGGGTGCGCCAAGACCTGCTGCGCCCATAAGGCCAAGGAATGTGCTAAGCCATGCCCTAAGGCTGCTGCAGCCAAGCAGGAGGTCCCTGCGGGCCACCCTGCCCCACAAGCCGAGAAGTAGAAACAGCCGGGGGCGTTCTCCGCTGACTGTAATCACCCCGCCGCGCTGGTTGTTGAGTTCGCGCGTCGCGGGGTGTTTACTATGCGCAGCCGATGGTTTGATCCGAGAACGGAACTGGTTGATGCAACGGAGGGCGGCTGGCGATCACTTCGCTCCTGCGGCTTGCAGCGGAAGGTTTGCGAAGCGCCAGGTGATGCAGGCGCTCCCGTGGGTATTTCGCGGGGACTGCCGCGAAACCCTCCAGGTGGTAGCGGCGCCAACGCCTCCCGAAGAGCGCTACACTGCGGTACCATCCCTGCCGATGAAGCATCCTGTTTCACGCCGGGCCTCTGAATAAGACCCGAAGGAGCGACACCGATGGAAGTCAAACATGGCAACAGACCGATCGTGGTTGAGGAGACGCCGGGAACCAAGGCCTATTGTCAGTGCGGTTTGAGTGCCAAGCTGCCCTACTGCGATGGCTCGCACTCCAAACACGGCACGGGCGTCAAGCCGCTGGTTGTCGAGGTTGCTGAAGCAGGGAAGAAGGCGATCTGCCAGTGCCACCGCAGCGCCGCCCTGCCCTGGTGCGACGGCACGCACAAGAATCCAGCTTAAGCAGCACAATTGACGACGGCGTGGCCAGGGTGCGATTCGGAGGTCGAGACCGCGGCCCTTGCCGTCACGCCGAGAACATCTCCTCCTCCAGCCAACGGGCGTACTGCGCCGCCAGGTCGTCTGGGACCGAAGGGCGGGCATAAGTCACCGATAAGTTGAGTCTGTTGTCGAAACGGCTGAACGCCACGTTCCAACCGGGCGGCGTGGCTACAACGCTGGCGCCCCACAGGTTCACAACGCGACAGTCAAGAAAGCGGCGGACCGGCGGCTCGATCTCGCTGTAGTATGAGAAACCCGACGCCAGAGGCAGGAAGCCGACCTGCAGGCGGAGCAGCGCCTGGTACATCGACAGCCGTAGGCGACCCAGGCCCCACATCATCGCGCACCACAGGATGTCGTTTTGTTCGTTGGTAAACCGGGCATATTGGCGAAGGATATCCTCGCCCAACGCGGCACGATCCCCCACCAGCTCCCGCCGGCCGCAGATCGTCAAGGGAACGAGGTAGTTGCCATGGATCGGCCTTGATGAGGATCCCTCGCCCGCCGGACATTCACGCGGCGAATGGAAGGGCATCGTCAGGAGATAGGCGTCGGTGACCACGCCTTGCCGGGCGTAGATACGGTCTAGGGCTCGGATGGTGCAAGCGAGGAGATGGCGAGCGTAGAGACCGGGTCCGGGCGGCGTATTGCGTTTGGCGTTTTCGCGGACAACCTGGCTCTCGCCCGGCGCCCAGGATTTCAGAAGGCAGCGGTGGTCTGCCGCGCGGGGAAAGACATGAGGGTGCAGCGGCCGAACTTGTAGCTTGGGGCCTTGCTGAAGCCGCCGAAAGCACCGGCCGACCAGCCTCCACCGGGTTACGCGAGAATATCGCAGCAGCGGATCAACTGCCCGGTGTATATTGGGCGTTGCGTTCGAGGCGGTCTGGGCGCGTCCGGCAAGCGATCCGGCCGATTCTTCGGCGAGCCGGGCGATCTCGCCGAAGAGACGCTGCGCACCCTCGGCGTCCATCAGAAAGTGCAGCCATCGCAGACAGAACATCGTGCGGCCGCCCGGCAGAGCGTACTGATCCAGTCGAATCTGCGGCCCCGAAGCATGGTTCCAGCGTGCAGCAAAAGAGTCGTTCATGGATGCCCGTAAGCTGTCCTCGGCGTCGGCGCGGCCGCGCAGGTCAATGAAACGATGGGCGATGGCCGCGACAAGATGGGCTGCGGCCTCAGTCAGCAAAGGGGCGATCCAGAGCGGGCGGCCGGAAACCACGGAGACCCGCAAGGATGCCGCCATCACCGGGTGGGAGAGGAATGTCTGGGCCAGTGCGTGTCGGGCCTGCGATGGGGAGACGTGCCCCGCAGTCTCCAGCCCCATGAGACACGTGTACGCGCCCTGGTCCTTGCGCCGCATGAAGCAGGGCGCGTACACGTGTCTCATGGAGATCGGAA
>CAYYBO010000105.1:3713-9786 GCA_964470125.1 uncultured Planctomycetaceae bacterium
AACACGAGGTAATCGCACGGGCTGAGCGGAATGCGGAGACGAGTCTTCATGGCGCTCTCCGGGCGACGGCAGCAACGCTTGGTGGATAGAAGTGCAATCGAGACGAGTCCAGGGCGTCCGCAAAGCGAAACGCCAGCGACGTGATCCGATTATCATCGTCCACCGCGCGGATTTCGGCAGTCAATCTTCGCGCCTCGAACGTCCGCCCCACTCGCCGGCCTGAGTCCTGTCCCAGCGACAATCGGAAGAGCCGCCGGTCCAGCAGATCGTCACCCGCGGCGTTCAGGACAAGCGTGTGGTCGTCTTCTCGAGCCACCTGGGCATTGCCGCCCGGCAGAGTAAGGAAAGCTACGGCGACGTTCCTGAGACCGGTCATGAACTCCAGCCGCTCCGGCGTGAAAAGTAACTCAAGGCCGGTCGACGCCTCGGCCACCACAAGAAGATCGCCGCTTGATAGTGGCGGCTTGCAGGATTCAACATAGGTTCTCACTTGCTCGCGGAGTTGGCTCTCCAGCTTCGTTTGCATCACGACCGTGCCGACGGCGCAACACAGGCTGACCGTTCCACTCGTCGCCAATAGCCAATGACGGAGCCAAATCGGCGCAGCCTGTTTGTTCGACGTCGGCGTGAGCAGGCCCGCCAGGATGTAGTCCCAGCCTACCGATGCCACGCACAAAGCCCTTGTCTCCGTGAAGGTCAACAGAGCTATGGCGAGGAATACAAGGGCCCACAGAATGAAGAAAACGGCCGCCCGGTCAGTCCGCGCAAGTCGCAGAAGAGAAGGTACCAATAAGGCGGTCCCCATCACCCCCGCGGCGCCAACGGCCAAGACCGGCCCGATGCCGGCCTGGAACAGCAGACTGATGGGGAAGCCGATGGTCCATGTGGCCAGGTAAAGCGCGATCGCCCTGGGAGCTTGGGCCAGGATGGAGATGTTGCTCAGGTCGTTGTCTCCTCCCAGCCCGAGATGCCAAGGTCGGGTGACAGCAAGCCAAGCTAGATATGCCGCTGCCGAGAGCACGATGACGCTGGCGACGGGTCGCTGACTTCTCGGGTCAGCCGGCGGCCCTTGCCCGCGCCGGAGGAGTAAGGCGTCGACGAACACCACGCCGGCAAGGCCCACGGCTATCTCTTTCGAAAGCAGAGCGCCGGCGAAGCCGACGCCGGCCGAGATGGCGTGTCGCGAACGCGATCCCACCGTCACGGACCAATAAGCGCGGGCCGCTAATGCGGTCCCCGCGACCACAATGAGATCGCTGCGGTTGCAGATGAAGGTGACCGGCTGGGTCACGGTTTGGGAGATGCCGAAGAAGAAGGCGGCGACGCCTGCGCGGGCGCCGTCGCCGGAGGCAGTGGCGTACAATCTGTGCAGGCAGGCCAGCGCCGCCGCAAACCAGAGGAGGCTGACCAGGCGATGGCCGACTGTGTTTCGGCCGAATAGCAGCATGTCGAGATAGAAGGACCATTCGGCCAGCGGACGGAAGAAATCGATACGAAGGTGGGTCGGCGCCCACCAGGGAAAGGTGCCGCGGTCTCGAAGGTCCTGCCAGGCGGCATCCGATGGAGCGAATCGGAATAGTCCGAGGCTCTCGGATTCGCCGGCGGCGTAGCGCTCAGCGCGGAGGACGAGCAGAAGGTCGTCGAACGCAAACGGGCCTGTAACGGTCGGCAGATACAGCAGAAGGGGGACGCCCATCCAAAAGAGACGATGCTGGGCAGCCTGCCGCAGCCACTGGAATGGCCTCGCCGGTAACTCCATGCGCGGGATTATGGCGATGGCGGGGTCCTTGGCAAGGAAAGCGAACTGAAACGATCCCGTCGGCGGCTCCCTGGGTCGTCAGGAGCTTGGATCGCGGCGGCCGGCGTGGTGTATTCCAATACGCGGACAACCTGTGTATAACTCCCGCGATGGCCGACGTGGTGCTGCAACCGGTCCGGTGCAACGGCATGCATGCAGCAATCCGGCGCGATGTCGCGATGATCGCTGCATGGTTTGCCGGCTTAAGCATGCTTTATTGGCTCGCGGTTCTCCTTGTGTGCGGCCAAGCGGGCTTCCCGCTGGACGATTCCTTCATTCACCTTCAATTCGCCCGAAATGTCTATGAACACGGGCAAATGGCCTTCAATCCCGGCGTGCCCAGCAGCGGTTCGACAGCTCCGCTCTGGCCGATGTTGATCGCGGCCGTCTTCCCGCTTGTCCGCGACTGGTATCTGACGAGCTACATCCTGGCTGGTCTGTGCAGTCTTGGCACTGCCTTGGTGGTGTACGGCATCATCCACAGTTGGACCAACCGCCTGGAGTTGGCTCGCTGGGCTGGGCTTCTGACGGTCCTGGTCTCACCGACGCTTGTCCAGGCCTACACCGGCATGGAGGCTGCGGCGTACAGCTTGTGTTTTCTGATCGGCCTCTGGCTGTACGGCCTGCCTTTGCGGAAGCTTCTCGCAACCACTCTCTTCGCGTTGTGCGTGTGGCTGCGGCCCGAGTTTCTGCTCATGCTGCCGCTGACCTGCCTGGAACTGGCGATCTCCTCGCGGCGAGCCGGGCGGCGATGGTTGGGCGGCTTCCTCAAGACAGCCCTGCCCCATGTGGCCGTCTGGATCGTGATGGCTGTGGCCTATGCGGCGTACAACTGGCAGCAGGACGGCCAACTCGTGCCAAACACGTTTGCGGCCAAAGCGGTCGCTCCCGGATTCGCCAGACCCGCCTGGCTGGACGGTCTGCCCGCCGCCATCAACCGGGGCAACCCGTTCTACGTGATGATGTCCATCCTTGTGTGGCCGACGCTGGTGTTGTTTGCAGCCGGCATCGGCCTGGGTCTCAACTGCGCGCCGCTGGCGTTCGGGATTCGGGAAGCCCTCTTGGCCAACTGGCGGGATACCGGCCCGGCCGCGTCGGCTCGCCGGCTGGCGATCATCAGCTTGGTGGGCTATCCCTGGCTTCGCGGGTTCGTCGACTCCGGGGGAGTGATCGTCTTCCAATTCCAACGCTATTATGCCCACCTCACGCCCTTGCTCGTGCTCGTGGTGATCGGCGCCCTGCCAATCACAGGCGCGGTCGTGCAGCGTTCCTTCTGGAACTGGAGCGGCCGCTCGCTGGACTTCCAGCGGCGGCAGACCTTCCGCTGGGCGACGATTACCCTTGTTGTCACCGGTGTGCTGGGTGTGATGTCGGTGTGGAACATCAACTCCATGCAGGTGCCCATCGGGCGCTGGATCGTGGAACACACCACCAAGGACCAACTCATTGCTACGAATGACATCGGAGCTATCGGCTTCATCAGTCGCCGGCCGGTCCTGGACACCGTCGGACTGGTCGAGCCGGAACTTGTTCGGCACTACATGAACGGCGGGTCGATCCTGGACTACTTGATCAACAAAAACCCTGCCTATGTCGTCATCTTCCCCCGTTGGTACAAGGACCTGAGCGCCCGAGGCGACATGCTCGAACCGGTGTACTCCGTGAAGCTTGCCTGCAACGTGATCTGCGGCGGCTCGCACATGGTAGTCTACCGCCCCAAGTGGCGTGATCGCAACTTCTCCCCCGCGGATGTCGCGCCGACCAGTCCGTGAATTGCACGCCCGGCGGCCGGTTGGCGAGGTTCAAAACGTATTCTTGTGGCCGGATGAAATGTAGCTCTTCCGCATGGTGTGATACTGCTCGGGGTTGCTCGGGAGATCCCCCGGCAGCCAACCTTCCTCGGCTGACTCCCCGTTGATCGTGGCCCCATGAATGCGTTTGAGCACCGGGATGCACCACCCACAGCCGGTTCCGGCGCCCAGGCAATTGGAGAGTTGTGAAGCGTGTTTGGGTTGTTCTCGCCGCGTGTAGTTCAGCAGCTTCCGAAGCGAAACGTGATAGCAGCAGCAGATTTCATCATCAAGGTTCATTGGATGGGATTGTAGCCCCGCTGCCGTCTTCTGTAATGCGCAACCCCGCGCGCTCACCATGGGCGCACCCCGGCCCCAAAGCGATCTCATTCCCGGGCAACAAATCCACCGCGAGCGAATCTCACGGCCGCCCCGGCGGCGGCCGGCGGGCCCGCCTGGCAGCGAACGCGCATCGTGGTAGAATCCGCCACCCGCGAGAGCTTGACAGGGATTGGCGGGTTGAGGGCGAAAGCGATGGCCGATAGTCGTCCGATTCGGGAGGCCCTGGAATACCTGGACGCCAACCGCGAGCGATTCCGGGACGAACTCTTTCAGTGGTTGCGGATACCGAGCATCTCTGCCCAGCAGAACCACGCCGACGACATCCGCAAAGCGGCAGCTTGGGCGCGAGCCCGCTGCGTCGCAGCGGGTTTGGAGGCCGAAATTGTCGAGACCCCTGGTTGGCCGGTGGTTCTCGCCCAAGGCCCGCAGAAACGCGGTAGAACGACCATCCTTGTCTATGGCCATTGCGACGTCCAGCCCGAAGGCGACCTCTCACTCTGGCACACAGGGCCGTTCGAGCCGGTCGTCGAGGACGGCAAGATTGTCTGCCGCGGCAGCGCCGACGACAAAGGGCAGCTACTGTGCGCCATACTGGCGGCGGAGGCTTGGCGCCAAACGGCAGGGAGCCTGCCCGTCAACCTGAAGTTCCTGATAGAAGCAGAAGAGGAAATCGGCTCCGAGCACCTGGCCGGCGCAATCCAGCAGAACAAGGACCGTTTGGCCTGCGATTACGTCCTCATCCACGACACCGCTCAGTTTGCCGAAGACTGCCCGGCGATCACGACGGCTACCAAGGGACTTGTATACAAGGAAATTATCATCCGCGGTCCCAGGAAGGACCTGCACAGCGGCGGCTACGGCGGCTCCGTGGCCAATCCCGCCAACGTCCTGGCCGCCTTGATTGCCTCCTTCCACGACCGCGACGCCCGCGTCGCCGTTCCCGGCTTCTACGACCACGTTCAAGAGATGTCCGCGGAGGAAGTGGAAATGATGAACCGCCTGCCCTACAGCGAGGCGGCCTTCCTGGCCGACGTGGGCAGCCCCAAGGTCCACTGCGAAAAAGGCTACACTCCTCTTCACTGTCGCTGGGCCAGGCCCACGCTGGACGTCAACGGCATCTACGGCGGCTACACCCAACAGGGTTCGAGCACCATCATCCCTTCCTTCGCGGGGGCCAAGGTCTCCATGCGCCTTGTGCCGGGGCAGCGCAGCCAGGAAATCAGCGATCTCTTTGACCAAACCGTCCACAACAGGACGCCGGATACAGTGACCGTCGAGATCAAGTCCTACGCCGGTTGCGATCCCTACCTCGCGGATTTGCACTCGCCGGGCGTCAGGGCCGCAAAGCAGGCGATAGCTATGGGTTTTGGTCGCGAGCCCGCGCTCATCCGGGAGGGTGGCAGCCTGCCGATCCTCCCTTTGTTCAAGACGATCCTCGGTGCTGATAGCCTGCTGCTGGGGTACTGCCAATCCAACTGCAACGCCCACTCCCCCAACGAGTTCTTCCACATCCGCGATTTCGAAGCCGGGGCCAGGACTTCCACCGCCCTCTTGGGTCTCATGGTTGGGGATTGATGAATTATTGGACGCCCCCCAGGTCTCGGTGGGGACTCGCCCCTCAGAAGGATCGCACCTCATTTCGAGCCTGCCCGCGGCCGATATCTCAATGCACGGCTGGCAGCCGCGCGCTCCGGCTTGAGAAGTGGGGCCTCGCCTCATCAAAGAGAAGGCCGATCGCCCGGCAGCCGGTGCATAGAGGCCGTCCGAATGTAGCCGGCTTGCGGGAGGACCTTCTCATGGTGACTCGAAGTCATAAGCGTATAGCAGTATTGTGCGTGGTGTTGGTGTCGGTTTTCGCGGCGACGGCTTCCGCCGGATACAGCGACCTTCAGCGGTTCATTTTCCGCGGCTTCGAGTATGCCGGAAACTTCAACTACTTGTCCCAGCCTCAGAACGGTCCCTTGTACAACTACAACCAATTCAGGCAGAGGCTGGAGTACAACCGCGGCACCCAGGGCTACACCTACGAATCCTTCAGGTTCTTCGGGCCGGATTCGTATGGCAACCCCAACACCCTCGACCTTGGCCCGTTGAAGATTGAGTTGGGCCGCGATTCAACGCTGACGGGCAGCACTGATCCGAT
>CAYYBO010000105.1:9796-11904 GCA_964470125.1 uncultured Planctomycetaceae bacterium
GATCGGCATCCAAAGCCGCGTCGGCTTCTCGAAGCGCCTGATTCCCGAAGTCTTCTTCAATGCCACGACCGGCACCCGGGGCTACAACCAATTCAGCGGAGTGACCACTTTTGCCCCAACACCCCTGCAGTACACAGTCACGCTGAACACCGGCGTTCAGGATATGGAGTGGAGCGGGAACGCCCTGATCGATGCGAGCGGCAGACTGAATGCCCTGGGCTTCTACGACCTTGATATCCGATTCACCAACATAGGCAATTACCAGGCGGATGGCGTCTTTCTCCACGACGAGCAGGTAACCGACTTCGACCTGGGGCCCATCGATGTCTCCGGACACATCATCTTGGATATGATCTCGGGCTTCTTCCAGGCCGTGGGCATGCCCTCGCAGGCAACCCCTACGCGCATCTTCTCAGGCGCCTCCCAGAAGGACAAGAAGCTGGATGACCTCCTCGCTAGACTCCGCGCTGGCGAAAACCTCACCGATCATGAGTGGAAGTATCTCACCGAACGGATGATCGAGGCTGCCTATCGAGCCGACCCCCTCGGCGCCCTGCAGAATGGCCTGCCCGCGGAAGTGCCCGGGTTCGAGGGGCTCTCTTTGGCCCTCACCGCCACCCCGGTCGAGGGAGAACAAAACGGCCTCATCTCTTCCGCTGTTCCTGAACCGGGCACGCTCGGTCTGTTCGCAGTTGCCTTCGGCTCCATTGCCGCCATGAGACGGCGCTGCAAGAGCAAGAGATAGAACAGGCCGCTCGCGCCGATTCGGGCAAGCCGGGCCGCCGGCCCAGCGCGTTGCCCGATGCAAAACCTGCCATCTGGAAACGGCGCCCACGCCTGGATCGTATCCCGTCTTCCTTGCGAGAGCCGTCGCGCGCTTCGTGGGCAACTCGACACGCCGGGCTTCCGAACTCGCATGTTCTCGTGAGTCTCGCGGAGCCGCCGTGCAACAGCTTCACCTTGCCTACCTCGCGCCCCCGTCGATCGGCGTGGAATTCCCCGTGACCTCCGCATAGACTATTAGTGGGATCAACGAAACGATCGAACTTGAAACCGGCTTGGGCTTGCCGACCTCCCATACCGCCGCAAACTTGCCGATGTCGAGAGCGCATTGAGTGTTTGCGGGATACCTGGAAATGGGGCCGTCGGGCGGCGCGCCGGGGCGAGGCCGCGCGTGGATATCCGTCGGCCTTGCCGGATCGATTATCGGATTCGAACCGCCGTAGAGCCGCCCGAGAACTCCCGGCCCGTGGAGATGATTGACTGGCGAACGATGCCGCAGGTGACGATGAGCTACTTGACCCAACGGAGATGCTGGTCGTGAACATCGAGACCCTTCGCAGCCAGATGCCGATCGTCCGGCAATACCGCTTCATGGACCATGCCGGCGTCGGCCCTCTCTCCGGGCCCGCCGCCGCGGCGATGCGACGTTTCCTCGATGAGGCCCAGCAGCACGCCTACTCCCGAGGCGGCTTGATGCCGGAGGCTCAGCGAGTCCGCCAGTCGACTGCCAAGCTGCTCCACTGCTACCCGGAGGAGGTGACTTTCATCCGAAACACCAGCGAGGGCCTGAATCTCGTTGCCAACGGACTGCAGTTCTCCAAGGGCGACAACATCGTCACCACTGCGGCCGAGTTTCCGGCCAATGTCTACCCTTGGATGAGACTGCGGGCCCACGGTGTGCGGTTGAAGATGGTCCCCGAAGATCGAGGGCGGATCCCCCTGGAGCGGCTTGTCGAGCTCATCGACGATCGCACCCGACTGGTCACCGTCTCTGCGGTCCAGTTTGCCAGCGGTTTCCGCACCGATCTTGCCGCCTTGGGAAACGCCTGCCAGGAAAAGGGCGTCCTCTTGTGCGTGGATGGCATTCAATCCCTGGGCTGTCAACTGATCGACGTGCGAGCCATGAAGATCGACTTCCTCAGCGCCGACGGACACAAGTGGCTGCTGGGACCCGAGGGAGCGGGAATCTTCTACTGCCGGCACGAACTACTGGGGCTCCTGCAGCCTTCAAGCGTGGGGTGGCTCAGCGTCCGCAACCCCGAAAACTTCGGTGAGTACGAGCTGGAGTACCGCGACGACGCCCGCCGTTTTGACAACGGAAGTTA
>CAYYBO010000106.1:0-2136 GCA_964470125.1 uncultured Planctomycetaceae bacterium
GTTCGACAGTGCGAAAAAAAGTTAAAAATCCGATAGCTTCGTAACTTGGGCTAGCCGGCAGACCACGTCATTCTTGCCGCGATCGGCATGCGGCGACCAACGCCGAAGGCGCGGCTGGTGACTTTCAGGCCGGTTGCAGCCTGTTTGCGCTTGTATTCGTTCGTATCAACCTTCCGCACCACGTCGTGGACAATTGCGGCATCAAAACCGAGCTGCGTGATCTCTTCTGCTGATTTCTCCTCCTCCACGTAGCAGTGCAGGATGGCATCGAGAACCTCGTAAGGGGGGAGGCTGTCCTGATCCGTTTGATTGGGCTTCAATTCAGCGGAGGGCGGTTTGTTGATGCTCGACGCGGGAATCACTTCGCGGCCCGCGCGCTGGTTGCAGTAATGTGCAAGCTGATAGACCATCGTCTTCGGAACGTCGCTGATCACCGCCAGCCCGCCGCACATGTCCCCGTAGAGCGTGCAGTAACCCACCGCTAGCTCGCTCTTATTGCCGGTTGTCAGCAAAAGCCAGCCGAATTTGTTGGACAGCGCCATCAGGATATTGCCACGAAGACGGGCCTGAATGTTCTCCTCGGTCATGTCGGGGGCGCGTCCCTGGAAGAAGGGGGCGAGATGGTCTTCAAATGAAGTGTGCAGCGGGCCGATGGGAATAATCTGAAAGTCGATGTCGAGATTCGCGGCAAGCAGCCTGGCGTCTGCGATACTGTGATCACTGCTGTATCGGGACGGCATGGCGATGCCATGCACGCGAGGACTGCCCAGCGCCTGGGCGGCGATGGCCGCGGTCACGGCCGAGTCGATCCCGCCCGAGAGGCCCACGACGACATCACGGAATCGGCATTTCTCGACGTAGTCCCGCGTGCCGAGGGCTAGTGCTTCCCACACGGAAGCGACGGAATCCGGGTAGTCGGCCACGCGGTTGGGGCCCTCGCGCTGAACATCCACCACGAGCAGATCCTCCCGGAAGGCCTCCGCGCGGGCCATCAGACGCCCTTGGGCGTCAAACACGCCGCTGGCCCCGTCGAAGATCAGTTCGTCGTTTCCGCCAACCTGATTGACAAAGGCAAGCGGCACGCGTTTGCCTGCCGCCTGCCCGCCGAGGAGCCGCTCGCGAAAGGCCTGCTTATTGACTTCGTAGGGCGAGGCGGAGGCATTGACGATGAGTTGGACGCCGGCAGCCGAGAGCTCCTCGATTGGGTTGGCGTGATAAAGGCGCCGGGCAACCAGCCGCGCGTCGTTCCAGAGGTCTTCACAAATCGTAATGCCGATGCGAACCGATCCGTCGGCCAGCTTCAGGTCTGCGGCGCGAGCCATGCGTCCGGCTTCGAAATAGCGGTCCTCGTCAAACACGTCGTAGGTCGGTAGGAGGCACTTATCGAATACGTCAACCACGCACCCGTCAACGAGCAGCGCGAGAGAGTTGTGCACCGGTCGTCCCACGGGCGAGGGGTTCCGCCGTACGAAACCTACCAGTACAGCCGCCCCTCCTCGACTGGATTCGGCCAGTTGGTCGACGGCTCGGGCATTCTCGCTTACAAACCGAGGCTTCAGCAGAAGGTCCTTCGGTGGGTACCCGCTGACGGCCAACTCCGGAAACACGATGAGATCGGCCCCTGCCGACCTCGATTGCTCGATCCACAGACGGATCTTTGCGCAATTCCCGGCGATGTCCCCGACGACCGGATCGATCTGACCCAATGCTAGGATCATTTCCCTTGAGTATAACCGTTTCAGACGCGGGCGGAGAGGCTGCGCCCGCAGATGACCTCGCCTTGCCAGGCCGGGGCGCCGTCGCCCATAGCAGGCCAGTCTCCCACACAGAGGCCCACGCAGAGGAAAGGGCAGTTGCCGCAAAGCTTGAACCGCCTGCGATTAGGCCGTCGCAGCCCTCCGCGGACGCCGGCCAGCCACGATTTCCTCGGGAAATGGCATTGCTAGTATTCGTCCATTCTTGCAGAAAAGGGGGGGTGGAAAGAGACCTTGTCAAGCCTCCGCTAATTCCGCAGAATGGGGTGTTTTGAGCGTTGAGGACCGACCACGCCAGGCGAGGTGAAGAGAGCCGGCGGCCGGCCTGTGAGCACGCCGCACGGCTGATGTTTGGACTTCGCGCGGCCGCCTAAGACCGCCG
>CAYYBO010000106.1:2146-11883 GCA_964470125.1 uncultured Planctomycetaceae bacterium
GGGCGACCCGCCCCGGCCGCCGGCCTGCCCGGGCGCCCGCGGCGGGGGGGGGGACTACCGTGTGTGGCCCGCGGGCCCCCCGCGCGGTCGGCCGCTACTTTGGTCGCGGCTGGGCTGCGCCGGGGAGTACGAGTGCGGTGAGCGATGGGCATGTGCAGACGATAGGCGTCATCGGTTGCGGGCGGCTGGGTCGCAGACTTGCGCAGACTGCGGCTTTGGCGGGTTTTGAGGTTCGCCTGCAGGACAGCGGACCTGAACGGACCCACCAAGCCAGGGCGACAATCACGGAGCAACTCGCAGAGAGAGCGGCCGTCGGACGATTCCCGCGGCACTGTTCAGAAGAAGCCGCGTCGCGGTTGCGGGTGGTTGCGGATCTCCAGGGCATGGCCGACGCGGACTATGTCATCGAAACGACCACCGAGGATTTGTCACTGAAGCGTAAGCTGCTCGCGAAGATCGACGCCGTCCTGCCCCCGACGACGCTGCTGGCATGCGGGACGGCGACCCTATCCATCGCCCGGCTTGCCGAGGGATTGGGCGCCGCCGGCAGATTCTTGGGCATGCACTTCTTCAACGCCAGCGAGGATGCCAATGTTGTGGAGGTCGTCCTGGGACCGGCCAGCAACAGCCAGGCGTTCGTTGATGCCCGGGCCCTGGCCTCGAAGCTGGGGATGACCCCGTTGAAGGTCAGCGATTCACCCGGTTTCATCGGCAACCGGGTTCACTTGGCGTTTTGTCTGGAGGCGATGCGCCTGTTGGCGGCCGGTCTCGGCGATATCCAGACGATCGACGCGGCGGTTCGAGACGTCGGCGGCCACGCCCACGGCCCATTCGAGAGAATGGATCGCCAAGGCTTGGGGGCGGTACTGCGGCTGGTCGAGACGATTCACCAGGGATTGGGTGACGCAGTCCGCTTTGCGCCGAGCGTGGTGTTGCAGAAGCTTGCGGCCGGAGGACGTCTCGGCCGCCAGAGCGGCAGAGGCTTCTACGACTACACCGGCTCGGACATGACGCGGGCATATGAGACGCCACACAAGAGCAGGCCAGCCTGCCAGCCGTCACCCAGTCTGCACGAGCTTGCCGCAGCCCTGGGGAAGCCCGCGGACCACGCGACGCGGCTTTTCAGCAGAATGCTGATGGCGGCGATCAACGAATCAGCACTGGTGGCCGATTCGATTGCGCTGCCCCGTGACGTGAACCTTGCCATGGAATTGGCGTTCGGTTTCCCGGAGGGCCCCTTGGCCTTGGCCGACCGCGTCGGACTCGACGTCGTTCATCGGCTTATGGGTGAGTTCCAGCAGGAGTCTGGTGGCAGCGAGCTTTTCAAGCCCAGCCCCTTGCTCGGGCGGTTGCTGGCGGCAGGCCATCTGGGCGAGAAGACCGCTCGCGGCTTCCTTTATCATGCGTTGTGAGCAGACTCGAAATGCGCGTCTCACGTGTCGATCCTGGCGGCGGCCGGGGCTGGCGTATCCAATGCTTCAAGCAAGTGTGCTTTCGACTGTCGTGCTTCTTGCATCCTGCGGACCGCGCACGATCCAGCCGATTGAACTCCACGATACGGCGTCGGATGCTACAGCAATGCACTGGACTGATTGGGGACTCGCCCTCAGCCGATCAGTTGTCAATGACCGGGTGAACTACGATGCCTTGCTGAAGGACCGGCAGCCGCTGGACCGGTTCTTGGCCTTTGCCTCTCGCGTCGGGCCAGAATCCAGCCCTGGCCAATTCCCCGACCGCGATTCTCAACTGGCCTATGCGATCAACTGCTACAACGCCGCCATGCTCCGCAGCATGCTGGAACTGGTTCAGAGTGATTGCCTGCCCGCCGATGTGCCGCCGAATCTTGCGAACCGATTCCGTTTCCTGATCGATGGTCGCCCGCAGACTCCGGCGGAGTTGCGGCGCCTGGCGGAGCGATTGGCCGGAGATGATTGGCGGTTGCGCCTGGCGCTGGCGGATATGAGCTCGACCGGTCCGCCATTGTGGCCGCATCCGTTCCTCGGAGACATGCTGGACGGTCAACTCAACCAGACGGTCCGTTGGGCCTTGGCCAGCGCGCGAGTGGTGCGGATCAACCACGGCGAGCAGAAGACACTGCAATTGTGGCGGGGTTTGCATGACATCATGGACCGCCTCGTCCGCGACTACGAACTGCGATTTCATACGAGCGGCGCGAGCGCCCTTAACGTACTGCTCGAGTGGAGCGATCGGGAACGTCGAGAGGTGCTCAACAGCGCTGTCGGCTATGAGGTTGTATTGCTGCCGGCGAGCGCCGGCACAAACTCCGTCGCCCCGTCGCCTCCTCAACCGCGGAAGAACCCCCTCGGCGCCCTGCGTTCGTTCTCCTTGATCCGCCCCCATTGAGTGCGGAGGCGTGCGGACTCAGGTTCGGGCAGCTTCAGCCTTCGACTGCTGGATCGCTCTCCGCTGCCCTATCGACCCCGAGCCGCCGGCATCGCCCGAAACGGCCGCCTCTCCTTGCGGAGTGATTTTCTCGGCGAAAGGATCTTGAGGGCTTTCTGCAGGTTGTCGACCTTGAAGATACCGATGGTCCGCCCTCCCGCCGCTCCGCTGGTCACATAGGCGTACCTGATGCTGACGTGTTCGCTGTTGAGAGCCCCGCACAGGTCGGCCATCGCGCCCGGACGGTTGGGCATTTCCGCAGCCAAAACCTCCGTTTCCGTGGTCGGCAGGTTCAAGGCCTTCAGCAAATCGCGGGCTCGACCGGGGTCCTCGGCCACGAGCCTGAACACGCCGTGCTCCACGGAATCCATCAGGGTCAGGGCGACAACGTTGATCTTCTTGCTGGCGAGTTCGTCACAAACTCGGGAGAGTATCCCCGGTTTGTTGATCAGGAACACGGAGAACTGGGTGACGGATTTGAGCATGGATGGGTTTCTGAAACTGGGCCACCGGCTTCTATGTCGAAGGTCGGGACGCTGGCTGAATTCCCCGGCCGTGTCTAATATACCACCTCGGCTGCGGGCAGAGAAGCTCCAGCTATTTTCGGGCGAAGAGGACCCATGCCGGCCCCAAGACTAGCATTCATCGGTTCCCCGCGAGATACGTCCCCCTGGTTGCTGCAAGCCATCAACCGAGTCGGCACTCTTGAGGCCCTGTGCACCGAGGACGCCGAGCGCGAAACTTCACGGTGCCAGGCCCGCTGGGCCTATTCCGACCTCGGCCTCCTGCTCAAGGAGACGAGGCCCGACGGTGCAATCCTGCAACTCCCCGCCGACAAGAGAGCGAACGTCATAAAGCAATGCCTCAGCGGCGGCGTCGGAGTTCTGCTGACGGGAATGGCGGGCGGCGTCGCCGCGTCCCAGCGTATCGACACCCTGGCGAGGCTTGCGGGGCGTTGCGTGCTCGCGACGACCCCTTTGCGGTTCGCCCCGGCCATCATGCTAGCGAGAAGACTTCTTGACTCCGGAAAGTTCGGGAAGCCCGTAGCCATGGCCGTGCAGTCGAATCGCCGAGGCGACCATTCCATCGGCATCACCGGGCGTTGCTCCATTCACACCGACCAGATCTTCGAGTTGGTGGACCTGGTGCAGCACCTTCTGGGTCCGACTGAAAAGGTTTTTGCTGTCGCGCATCCGGAAGGGAGTCTGGTGGCAACGCTTGTCACGGACTCGGGGATTCCCGTTTCGGCCAGTCTGCACAACCAGAGCCCAGCCGAGAGCGTCGGAACTCGGTTGGAGATGCGCGCCTCTGATGGGAACACCCTTACGGTCAATCAGAATTGTCGTCTTTGCAGCGCAAACAGCACGCGGGCCGATGCCCTCCATGGATTTAGCCTGGCAGCAGCGGATCCGACGCTGGAGCTGGGTTACGAGGGCATGTTGGCAGAATTCCGGGCTCGTATCGAGGCAGGGCCCGGTATTCCTGGAGGTCATTCGGGCCAGTGGCGTCCGGTAATCGAAACCTGCGAGGCGATTCTTGCGAGCATCACCAAGGGGCGACATGTTGCCGTTGGAAGTCGTAAATAGGCCGGAGACGTGTTGTCGAGCGGATGCGGCAGGGCAGGCCGTCGGTGAGACCGCTCAAGGGATGCCGGCCGACCGCTCGCCGTTCTGCCCGGGCGAAACCGGACAGAACCGAGCGTGCTAACGCCGGGCTTGACCAGACTGCAATTGGTGGTAGAATCCGGGATTCTCGAATTCGAGGGAGGCTAGACGCCACAAGTGGTAGGAACTTATGTCCTTTGCACCGCAAAAGTGTTACCAGGCGAAGCCAGGTGAGGTCACGCGGGACTGGTACGTGGTGGACGCCGAGGGGAAGGTCCTCGGTCGTTTGGCCACGAAGCTGGCCACCGTGCTCATGGGCAAGCACAAGCCCGCCTATACGCCGCATGTAGATACGGGTGATTTCGTCGTCGTAACCAACGCCGCCAAGGTGAAGCTCACCGGCCGGAAGTTGGAGCAGATGTTCCACGATTACTACACCTACTACACCAGCGGCCACAAAATCGTCCCCTACGCCCAATTGATACAGAAGCACCCCGACCGCATCATCAAGCTTGCGGTTCGCAGGATGTTGCCCAAGAGCGCGTTGGGACGGCGTCTGTTGACCAAACTCAAGGTGTACCCCGGCGCTGACCATCCCCACCAGGCACAGCAGTGCCGGCCTTTGGACCTGAAGGTGATCTGATGGAAGGAAGTAGTGGAAGCGGCTGCCTTCCTGAGTGAGAGGGCTCGGCTGCAAACCGCTTACGAGCACAGAGGACGAGATGGAGCCTGATACCGTGTCAGACCAACCGAAGATCCCGGAGAATGTAACAGGCGCGGGCCCCGGCGAGCCGACAACGCCGTCCGGTGCCGAGAGCCAGCCCAATGCCCTCGATCCCGCCGTCTCTTCCCAGGCGCCGCCGCTCGTTGCCGAGGCCAGCGGCCCCGCGCAAGGCGCCCGACAAACCGGCAATTGGTCTTGGGGCACAGGCCGGCGAAAGACCGCGGTGGCCCGCGTTCGCATCCGGCCCGGCACGGGGCAGTTCCTCGTTCACAAGCAGAAAGTCAACGACTACTTCTTCAGTGAGCAGACCCGGCTTGACGTCATCGCTCCGCTCAAGGCCACCGAGGCCCTTGGCAAATTCGACGTATTTGTGAATGTCCGCGGTGGAGGCCAGATAGGTCAGGCTGGGGCGATCTCCCTTGGTATCGCCCGCGCGCTCATGAAGGCCGACCCGAATCTCGAAGGCGTCCTGCGCGACGGCAAGTACCTGACGCGCGACAGCCGCAAAGTCGAACGCAAGAAGCCCGGTCAGCCCGGCGCTCGCAAGCGGTTTCAGTTTTCCAAGCGATAAGCAGGACCCTACGGGTCTGTTGGAGACCCACGCCAGCGCGCGTGGACGCCATCTACTTGCCGCGCCGGCCGGCGGCGATGCGCAGGATGGCTGCCGGGAGCAGTTCACGCTCTATCGCCTGCACTCGCTCGGCAAGCGACTCGGGAGCCTCGCCCTCCAGCACCGGACATTTCTCCTGCACGATGATCTTCCCGTGATCGTACTCGTCGTCCACCCAATGGACGGTAGCGCCTGTCTCCTTCTCGCCAGCGGCGAGCACCGCTTCGTGGACGTGAACACCATAGAACCCTTGGCCGCCGAACTTGGGCAGGAGCGCCGGATGAACGTTGATCACTTTGCCCAGCCACCGCCTCGGTAGGCGCCAATAGCACAACCAACCCGCCTGAACGACCAGATCGACCGCGTAAACGTCCAGAGTCAGGGCAATCTGATTGCTGAAATGCTCCACGTCCGGGTGGTCCTTCGTGCGAACAATCTCGACGGGGAGTGCCGCCTGCGCGGCCCGCTCCACACCCTGCGCCGAGGAACGGGAAGAGATGACCACGGCGATCTCCACGCCAGGTAGTCGACCGTCGGCGATGCGGTCGATCAGGTTTTGCAGGCTGGTGCCGGCCCCCGAGATCATCACGGCGATTCGAAAGGGTGCGTCTTTCTTCTTCTTGCTCATCTTGCCGCGTCCTCGATCACGCCCGCTCGTTTGAGGAATCCGGCGATCTCGTTCCAATAGGCGTCCTCGTTGGTGTCGCCGGGAAAGTCGTTGTGGCGGCAGTCGTACTCGACGTAAACGCCGTTTTGGGCAAGATCGCGAAGCGCCCGGCCGTGCCAAACGGGGATGATGTCGTCGTGTGTACCGTGGAAGATCAGCACCGGTACGTCCAGCCCCGCCAGCGCGCGATCGGTGCGAAACGGGTTCTGCGCCAGGAACTGCGGCGCCAAGTAGCCGCGAGCCATAACCGCCGCGCTGGTGAAAGTGGATTCGAGGATCAAGGCCCGCGGCCTCCGCGCTCCCGCCAGTTGAGCGGCAGGCCCACCGCCAAGCGAGCGGCCGTGCATGACCACTCGTGACGAATCGACATCCGGCCTCTTCACGATTTCATCGAAGAACCGAACCGCATCGGCAAGAATGCCCTTCTCGCTCGGCTTGCCGCCCGAGCGCCCATAGCCGCGATACTCCGGCAGGAGGACCGAGCAGCCCAGCTTGCGATGGCCCTCCACGACGGTGGACTGGTAGTCAATGATCTCAGCGTTGCCATGGAAATAGATGACCAGCGGGGCGGGCTTCCCTGAGTCTCGCGCCAACGCCGGCATGAACCAGGCTACCGCGTGCTCGCCGCCGCCGATGTCCACTCGCAGTTCTTCCGTCGTTCGATCGTAGCGCACCGCCGTCGGGGCCGGCGCCAGGTCCGCCGGGAAAAGCATCTTGTCCTGGTAGAAGTACAAAGTGACGCACCACGCCACGTACAGGGCCGCCGCGAACACGAGCCATCGCTTCGCCAGCCGCCGGATCGAGGCTCCGCGGCGGGCTGGAGGATCGATCTTCCGCGGGGACTCCGCCGGGCTCTCGCATGGTTCAGCCATTGGACGCTCTCGACGGGAGTTTACACGAGGGCCAGATGACAGACACCCCCCGACGGTCGAAAATGCCGACTGATGAGCCCCGGACTTCAGTCCGGGCGGCCGTTCCCGCCGCGCGGCGCTCAGCGTTCGAGGGATCGCCCGGACTGAAGTCCGGGGCTCGCCGGGAAAGCTGCCGCGAAGGTCCACTGGGTGCTTCCGCGATGTCGAAACCAGCCTACGCCCCCATCGTCATCCCAACACCTCGCGCGACGCTTCACGGCGTGCGATGTGGTTCTGGCCCAGCGCTCGTCTTGCTGCACGGCGGTCCTGGCTGCTATGACTACCTCGGAGAGTCGGCCCTCGGCGAGTGGTTGGCGGAACGGCACACGGTCTGCGCCTACGACCAGCGGGGCTGCCGAAACTCGCCGTCGATGGGTCCGTTCACGATTGCAGCGAACGTGGAGGACCTGGAGGCCATCCGCTTGCACCTGGGAGCCGACAGAATCGGTCTGCTGGGCCACTCCGCCGGAGCCATGCTCGCGGTCTTCTATGCCTCGACGCACCCCCACAGGGTCGACCGCCTGATCCTGATGAGTCCCGCGGGTCTGCGACCTGGCTGGCGGCCGGCCTTCGAGGCGACGATCCGCTCCCGGTTTACTCCGCTCCAGGAGAAGCAACTGGCCGAGATAGACCGTCGCATTCTGACCACAACCGACGCCGCCGAGCGGGCCTCACTCTATCACCAGCGGTTCAACGTGGCCCTGCCGTGCTACCTCGATCCGTCCCACCGAGACGCAGCTCCGTCACTGGAATACTACAACAGAGAGGTCAGCGTTGAGACAACGGCCTCCATCCAGCAAGCGTACGACGAGGGCGCGATGAACGGGCTCTTGGCACCGCTAGCCAACAGGGTTTGCGTCATTCATGGTCGAACCGACCCGATCCCCTGGCGCGTCGTGGACGACTACGCCGCCATCCTGCCAGGCGCAGAGGTGATCCCACTGGACCGCTGCGGGCACTTCCCCTGGCTGGAGGAACCGGAGCTCTGCCGGGCGGCGTTGTTTGCGTTTCTAGATAAGAGCGTTTAGAAAGCTGACTTGTAGCAAGGCGTAGAGGTGTCGGGAGCTTGTTTCTCGCAGAGGCGCAGAGATCGCTGAGAAGAAATGACCTCTCTGCGTCCTCTGCGCCTCTGCGAGAAACAACCCCGCCAACCGCAGGAGTGCGACGATCATGGATCAACAGCGACTCAAGACCGTACGAGCGACCATGAAGAAGGCCGGGCTGGACGCCCTCTTTGTTACCAACCCCAAGAACGTCAAGTACCTGACCGGCTTCAAGACCGTCATGCCGGGAGAAGTGCAGCAGTTCGGCGATCCCGAGGGATTCGCTCTCCTCCACGAGGCTCGCTGCGATTTCCTCTGTGACGGCCGCTATATCGACGGCGCCAGGCAACTGCCCGGCGTAAGCCCGCAGTTACTGGAGTCGCCGGTCACGCCCAAGACCATCGCCGACAAGATCAAGAAGCTACTGCCCGTCGGGGCCAAGCGGCTCGGCCTGGAGCGAAACGCCCTCCTGTACCTCGACGGCACCGAGCTCATCAAGAACCTCCGAGGCGTCAAGACTCGCCCTGCCGACGGTGTCTTCTCCGGCATTAGGGTGCGCAAGACGCCGGAGGAGATCCGCTTGATCCGCAAGGCCCAGGCGATCACTTCGGACTGCTTCGACTACATGCTCACGTTCATCCGCATCGGCATGACCGAGCGGGAAGTCGCCATGGCGGTGGACAACTTCATGCGGACGAACAGCGAGGGCAACTCGTTCGAGCCCATCGTCGCTTTCGGAGAGACGAGCTGTCAGCCCCACTATGCCCCGGACCCCAAGCGGAAGCTGAAGAAGGGCCAAATGGTCCTGCTCGACTTCGGCGCCATCTACAACGGCTACTGCGGCGACATGACCCGCATGGTCTTCGTCGGCAAGGCGGACGCCCGCTACAAGAAGGTCTATCACCAGGTCCTTGAGGCACAACTAAACTGTCTGGCGGCGGTCCGAGCCGGCAAGACCGGGCACGAGTTGGACATGAAGGTGCGGGAGACCTTCGAGCGGTACGGCTGTCTGGACCGCTTCCTGCACGGCACCGGTCACGGCGTAGGCCTGGCCATCCACGAGGAGCCGCGACTCAAGAAGGGCGTCAAGACCAGGATCGAGCCAGGCATGGTCTTCAGCGTGGAGCCCGGCCTCTACTACCCCGGCTGGGGCGGCATCCGCATCGAGGACTTGGTCGTGGCCACGCCCACCGGCCACATCAACATAACCCGCTCGACGAAGAAACTGGTCGAGATCAAAGGGTGAGAGCGGAGGCGATGCGATGCCTATCCTGTCCCTCAAGTTGACCGAGCTAGGGCCGTTCGACGAGGTCTCATTCGAGTTTGACCCGCAGGCGAACGTGTTCGTCGGCCCAAACAACTGCGGGAAGTCGACTGCCCTATTCGCCCTGGCTAGTGTCTGCGTCGCCAAGTTCAAGACACCGATGAGACTCGTTCGTTCGACGAAAAGTCGACTCGCTACTGAAATCGGCTTGGGAGGTGGACGACGAGCGATGGGGGAGAGTCTCGTTCAGGAGATGGGCAATTTCATCGCGTGGGAGACCTCCGAGGAGAAACTTGGCTTTAACTGGTCCGACCTCGGCTATACCTCTTTCGTTCCCGCTTTGCGCTGGAGCACGAGCTTTCGCTCATCTGGACCAGCAATGAGATCCCTTCATGGCGATGGAGCAGATCGCAAGCGGATCCAGCGGCACGGTTTACTGGATTCTTCTGGAGCGGGTAGGTCACCGGGCACGCTCCCGCCGGGGGATCGAGCATCGCTTGTCGTTGACAGC
>CAYYBO010000107.1:0-11746 GCA_964470125.1 uncultured Planctomycetaceae bacterium
GAGCAGGCCATCCAGTCAAAGACGAACCATTCGTCTTCCTGCTTCTTGTTGGCCGATCCGTACGCCCCAAAGTAGGAGTCGGCCATGGTCATGAGCAAGGGTCGCTTCGCAACCGCCTGAGCGATCCGCACGCCGTACTCCACGGCCTCGCTGCCGGAACAGAGAAAGACGCACTTGCCATCCGCGAAGCCCAGTAACTCCAGCAGTTCCGCAGCGACTTCCTCTACGATGGAGTTGCAGTAGTTGAAGCCGGTATGCCCTATCCGGGCGGCCTGCTCGGCGGCCGCCCGCAGCACCGCCTGGTGGGCATGGCCTATCGGCGTACACCAGACGCCCGACTCAAGATCGAAGTACTTCCTGCCCTCAGCGTCGTAGAGGCGGCAATTCTCCGCTCGAACGATGTTTGGAAGGATCAGTTCGTGGCCCGGATACCAGAATAGGTGAGACATCGACGGCTCCGTGCGATGGAGTTGAACCGGCGGGAGCGGCCGCCGCCATCACGTGGCGGGATCTTACCACGAAGCGATCAATTCGACGGGCCGCAAGCCGATCAGAGCCGGCTTTCGTGAAACCGGCGCCGCCCCGTGATCCAGCAAGCCAACAGCAGTACGGTGGTTGGCGCCGATCAGCTTCGAAGAGGAGCCTCCAATTCCGAGGACGCCATCCTCATTTCCTCATGTGCAACTCGGGGGGATTTCTGAAGCGGTGCAGGTCAAGCGATTGAGCCAGGAAGGCTGCGTCAGACGCCGACTTCGGATGACGGCGGGCGGGAGACGCCGGCGTTCGTCACCACCAGCCAGTCGTCGTCATCCGGTCCTGCGATACCACGGTCGATACTGAGCAGCTTTCTGGCGGGCGGATTGAACATTGCGACCAGGAGAGCAAATTGATCCCGCTGGAAGACCATATAGACGGTCTGCTCGCCTTCCAACAGGGCGCAGATCTCGGTGGCGACCGCCAGGCGAAGGGCGTCGCCGTCTCGTCGGTCCTCTTGTTCAGCGATCAGTTTATAGGGGTCGAGGACATGCCGGACCTCCCGGTTGCCGTAGAAGAGGATGCGTCCGTCCGGTCGATTGCTTGCCCAGTAGAGCGGCGCGTCGTCGGGTACCTCCAGCTCGCGCAGCTTGTGGACCAGGGCCAGGGGGTCCTCGACATTGGCCAAGTCCTTCCCCATGGCGCTCCACGCGGTGGCGAACACAGCAACTATGGTGATTCCCAACACCCAAATGCTGGCGACCCGCCGCGTTCCAATGAAGAAAAGAGCGGCAAGCGCGCAACCCGCGATTGTCGGGACGCCAAACAACAGGCTGATCCAGCCCACGTTGCCGTGCAGTATCTCGTCGTATTTCGCGCGGCCCACGAACCACACCACCGCGATGATCGCCGCCAGAACGCCCAGCAGCACCCCGGCCATGAGACGCTGGCGCCGAGGCGACAGGCGGTCGGGCCCAAAGAAGAAGCGATCCAACACCGGCCCCAGAAGCAAGGCGCAGCCCGGGGCCACCGGCAGGATGTAGTACGACTTCTTAAAGCTCATAATCGACAACAGCAAGAAGCCGACGACCACCCAGTACCACGCATAGGTCAGCCCCTTGCGTTCTCGGCGATAGACCGGGAGGAAGGGGCTTAGAAGCGCCTCCGGCAACGACAGGCACCACGGCAGCAGCATGCCGAAGAGGATCGGCAGATAATAGTGGTAATCGCCGGCACGGCAGCCGGGATAGTCACCCCTGGCCCGGTCGAAGTACTCATACCACCAGTAGTCCCAGGCGTACGGAATCCGAAACCCCACCAGGATCATCCACGGCACGAAGAGCAGCAGGAACAACGGCACTCCCCACCACAAGCCAAGGCGGGTCAAGGCGATCTTCAGCAGCGGCCATGCCTGCCAAGCACCCAGACGGATGGCTCTGGGAATGGTTCGCAAGCCGCCGCCGGCCGCGAGGCGCATGGGGCGCTCAAGCCACCACCAGACGGCAATCGGCACGGCCACGAGCATCAGCGGCATAGGACCTTTGGTGAGCATGCCCAATCCGAGAGCAATGTAGAAGAGCGCCAGATGCAGCCGACGGCGGCGAGAGCAGGCGGCCTGGCGAGACCACCAGAACTCGGCGAAGGCCCAGGTGCAGAAGAAGGTGAGCGTCGCCTCGGCTGTGGCGTTGAATGCAAAGAGCAGCGCCCCTAGCGAGCCCGCGTACACGAAAGCAGTGATCCACGCCGCTCGCCTGGAGAACGACGAACGTCCCAGCCGGTACAGCACCCACGCGGTCAGCAAGGTCGCAATCGCGGAAGGAAGCCGCGCTTCCGTCGCCGAGACCGGCATGCCAGTGGAGGGGTCCGAGGGCAGGATCAGGCCGGCCAGCGCCGCCAGCCACGCCGACAGCGGCGGCTTGACCACAAAAGGCACATCCAGGTAGCTGGGGACGATCCAGTCGCCCGTCTGCAGTATCTGCCGCCCGCACTCGGCGACGATGACTTCATGATCGCCCAGCCCAGGGCCGAAGATCAGACCGAAGCAAGCCGCCGTCAGCCAGAGTAGCAAGGCGGCTGCGATAGTTCTCCCTCTCGGCCACGCACTGCTGCTGGCGTGCCAATTCGCTGTCCCCGCCGCGGCTGTTGTCGGTTTCGGCGCAACCATTCTGCGAATGCTACTCCTGAATCTCCTTTTCCGCGCGAAGATTCGGCCGCTCTGAAGGGGCATGGTCGGCCAACCCTATCCGCCGCCGTAGGCCCTGCCGTGCCGAATTGCACGGGGTTTCGCCAGGCTGTGCAGCGGACTCATTCCACGCGGTGAGACCCGCCCTTTTCCAGGTTCTTCAGCAACACCTTCGTCGGGTTGGGCAGCCGCGTCAGCAGGATCATTGCGGCGATGACGTAGGGCTTGTGCTGGGCCTCGCGGTAGGTGGCCAGGCGGTAACGCTCGAACACCGACGCGGAGACCTCGCCCGCCTGGCAGTTCACGTCGGTGATGTCGGCCGGCAAGGGGTGCATGTAGTGGGCCCTGCCGCCCTTGGTCAGCGACATGAGCTTGTCGTTGCACTCCCAGTTTTTGAACTTGGCGTTGTTGGCCAGGCACTCCTTCTCCAACTCCTCGACCTTCTTGCCCTGGCCGCCGCGGAGCAGGGCGGTGCGCTTCTCCATGATCGTGTACGGCGCCCAACTCTTGGGGTAGACCACGTCGGCGTCGCGGAAGGCCTCCTCCATGCTGTGGACTTTCTGGAACGACCCGCCGGACTCCTTGGCGTGCTTCGCCGCGACCTGCTCGAGTTCCGGAATCACGTCGTACCCTTCCGGGTGGGCCAGCACCACGTCCATGCCGAACCGGGTCATCAGCGTGACGATCCCCTGGGCGACGGAAAGCGGCTTGCCGTACGACGGCGAATAGCCCCAGGTCATGGCGATCTTCTTGCCGCGCAGAGCCTCCAACGAGCCGTAGAGCGACTGCAAGTGCAAGAGGTCGCTGAGCGACTGCGTGGGGTGGTCCTGGTCGCATTGCAGATTGACGACGCACGGCCGCTGGGGCAGGACGCCCTCGCGGAACCCCTCCTCGACCGCCGCAGACGTCTCCGCCATGTACTTGTGCCCCTCGCCGAGGAAGAGGTCGTCGCGAATGCCGATCACCTCGGTGAGGAAGGAGATCATGTTGGCCGTCTCGCGGACCGTTTCGCCGTGGGAGACCTGCGACTTGGTTTCGTCGAGGTCCATGCAGGAGAGGCCGAGCAGGCTGGCGGCGCTGGCAAAGGAGAAACGCGTCCGTGTGGACTTGTCGCGGAAGTTGGAGACGGCCAGCCCGGAGCTGAACACGCGGGCGCAGACGTTCGCCTTCCACATTTCCTCCAACGCCTCGGCGGCCAGCACGACGGCCCGCAAGTCGGCGTCGGTTTGCAGCCAAGTAAGCAGGAAGTCCCTCTGATAGAGGCCGGTCTTCAGCGAGCCGAGTCGCTCCAACAGCGTATGAATGTTCGATGTCGGCATGATGTTCTGCTCCGAAAAAGGCCTACCCGCGAGCCAATGATTCTTCGCTGCGGCCAGCCAATCGCGGCCGGCTGGTCCGTATGGTCACAAGTGGAGATTGTATGCCAAGGCTGGTAGAAATGGCAGCCTGGCAGTCGTAGCACACATCAGGAATGTGTGGTTGCCCGGCTACTTCGCCGCCGATGCCGCGGCGACGAGTTGCTTGCCGATCTTGTCCTTGTCCCTGCGGTCGCGCGAGAGGTAGCGCTCACGAAGCCGGCCGTCCACCGGGTCGGTGTAGATCATGGAGACGGTCTTCTTGCCGCCGGGGGCCGGGTCCAGCCGGTCGAAGTCGATGTCCACGCAAACCAGGCTGGTGGCGAAGTCGATTCCCTTATTCCTGCCGAGCTTCTCTTTCTGGCCGATAGTCTCGCCGACCTTGATCTTGTACTCCTGCTCTTTCCACCCGGTCCGAGTCTTCTTGTAAACGGTCACGGTGACGTCTTGTTTCTTGGGGTCCGCCTGCGTCAGGAAGAACATGAGATCGCTGGCCGCCTCGACCGGCCGACTGGCCGGCGACCAATCACTGAAAAGGGTAACCAACTCGGCATCCGCAGGGTCCTTCAGTTCGCCCGGGCTGCCCGCATATAGGTTCAGAACTTCATAGCGGATGCGGTACACATACGTACGGCCCGGCTCGACGGTAAGATCGTGGGCCATGATCGGCATCATCCGCTCAGCCGGGCGCAGGGGGCGCTCCCATTCAGCCTTTCTCGCCTTGGGCATCTTGGCCATGACTTCATCGAGAAGCTTCTTGGCTGCTTCGGTTTCCTTTTCGGCGGCGCCGGCTTCCGCCACCGCCGCGTGGGCCAGCATGCAAGCTGAGTCAAGATCGACGCCCGTGAACGGTTTCTTGCCCGTCAGGGCCTTCCTGCCCAGGTCGGTCCACTTGCGCACCCGGCGGTTGGCCTCCTCTGTCTTGGAGTCGCGGGCTCGAGGCGGCCATTCGTCGAGCAACGGCACCGCGGGATACTGCGGACGCCTGGAGGGCAGATCCGTCTGCGAGATCAGCTTCTGTCCATTCTCCACAGCCTCGGTGAATTCAGTGAAGCTTATTCCCTTGGTCTCGGCGGGGTCCCCGAGCGCCGGCCGCTCCAAGTGAACGTAGGGCAAGTAGGTGTCGACATCCTGCCAACCTCGCCACGGCTCCGCCTCGTCCTTGCGCTGCAAGTGCACTTTGACAAATGACAACCGGGTGCGAGGAGGGTAGTTGGCAAGGCTGAAGTTCAGCTCCTGCTGTCCCAGGTCGATCTGTGCGGCAACCGACACGAAGCTCAGGGTCACCGGCTTGCCGGTACCGCTTTCCACACTCCTGCCGGCGGCCATCTCCCCCAACGCCAGTCTTTCCCTCAACTCCAGTTGGCCGCGATCCGCGGCAACCAGAGGCACGCTCGGCGTAACCAGCTTCGCCAATTCCTTGCGATCCTCCTGGGCCACATAGGTGATGCCCGTCCGCAGCCAAGGGAACTTCTGAGTCCGGGGCAACTTGGGGTCGACTTGGGCCACCTCCGCAAGGCTCTGCGGACCGCTAAACCATCTCTGCAATTGCTTGATGGGGTCATTGTTGGTCTTGCCGCCGACACCGGGCGTTTCCGTATCGGTTTTCGGCGGTTTGGCATTCTTGAATGCCAGGGCGGTCGCTTCCGCCTGCCTGCCGGTCTCCTCGACAAGCTCGGCAGGCCCTCGGCCGTCTATTGCGAAACGCATTCCGCTGAAGGAGTAGACCACGGCGGTGAGGAAGGCGAGGGCACATAGGCCCAGGACGATCTTCTCCGCATGCAAATCGACGAAACTGGCGTCTTTCTTGGCCATTGATCGGCCTCCGGCTCTGGGGCCCGCCGGCGTAGCAAGCGGCGCCCGGAGGACGGCTCCCGCGGCTGCGCGGGGCGCGTCGTCTTACGTGAAATCGGCTTTGCTCGGGCTGCGACCACGGCTGCCGTCAGCCGCGGCCCGACCTCTCATCCTCGTCATCCTTGCAGTCGGGAGTCTTCAGAATCTGCTTCAGATTCTTGGGGATCCATTGCTCGAAGACAGCCCGGAAGTAGTAGCCCTCCAGATTGACGGTCAGTTCCACCATCGGGGCCTCTCCATATACGAACCCCTCCTCGTAAAGGGGATCCGGTTTAACCGGCTTGAGGGATATCGACGTCGGCGTGTAGAAACCGATGCTGCAAATATGTCCGATCACGTTCATGATCGCGGCTTCCTCCACGATGAGCCGCAGTTGTATCGGAACCACGAACCGCTTCTCGTCGTTTGCAGCCCCGGTGAACGAGGGCCACCCCGCGGGTTGGTTGGTCGACCCGCCGGTCTTGCCCAACTGATCGGCGATGCCGACGAACTTGAGGTGTTTCACGGGCATGTGAGCCACCCAAAGCAAGTCGTGGTGCCCTTGCTTCTTGAGTTCTTCGGCTCGCTCTTGATTGCAGTGGGCCAGGGCGGCGGCGAGGTCCTGTTGAATCCACAGGGACATCTGCGCCTGCCATATCTCCACCGCTGTGGGCGTGTCCGACCTGTTGACCAGGGAGTGAGGACCGAATGCCCCCTCTTCGACATACATGTAGATGCGCAGGGCGACTTGTTCCGCCGCCCGGGCCTGGGCGTGCTCGCGCAGGAACTCTTCCAGCTTCTGCTTCCTAGAGCCCTCAGGCTCAGCGTCGGGGGTGGGCGACTTGGTACTCTCATCCTCTTGTGCCAGCTTCATCCGGTCGACGTGTTGCTGCTCGAGCAGAATCTCCTCGGGGGCGGGCCCTCCCCGAGCCCTCAGTTTACTGTTTAGTTTCTTGAACTCCTCCTGATAAGCAAGGCGAAACGTCATCGCGTCGGCCGCACTCAGCGGCTCGGGCAAGACGTTGTCCATAATCGGGCGGCGCGGCGGGGAAATCAGATTGCCGTCGGCGTCCACCTCTTCGTAGAAAGGATTGTTCAGTTGGCGGGCGAGGGCGGTATTCAAGCTGGCCTCGAACTCCAGCCGGCGCCGTTCAACTTCCTGTCGCTTGGCCTCAATCGTCACGCTGTTGGCAGGGCTACGCTGATAGCTGGACACCTTCTGTGTTAGGCTGTCGATCTCCTTCATTCTGGCTTCGACGTCGGAAGTGCCCAGCAGGGCCAGGACGCCGGCCCCGATCGAGGCCAGGCAAACAGCACCCATAACCAAGAACTGCCAATTCGCTTTTAGAAACGCCATGGCAATCGCTCCAACGATGGGCGGCGCGGCGCCCTAGTCATCTCTGCGCTGGACCTCGGGCGGTTCAGGGGCCTGCGGCTTGCCTTCACCGGCCTTGTCGCTACCCGCCTCTTTATACTCGTCCGGGATCAGGTTCTTCGGGGTGTCCTCCTTGCGAACGACAACGTATAGCAGAAAGCGTCTATCGGTGGACGTTGGCTCGCTGGTCAGAAGCGGATCATTCTCCGCGGCCTGTTTCTTGATCTCCTCTACCAGCGTGGTGTCCTCTGCCTTGACATCCGTTCTCCGGGTGGCTCCCCGAGCGTCGAAGCCGCGGATGCCTTCGGTCGGCGGAGTTCGGGGTTGAGCTCCCCCCCCGGCCCCCGCAGCCATCCGTCCCCCCCTGCCGCGGGTGCTGGTGCCGGGCTGAGCGGCCGCCCCACCGCGGCCCGCGTCACGGCCGCCGCTGCCCGCTTCGGGGATCAACATCTCGCCCTTCCCGGCCTCCTCGACCTTGGCGAGCTCGACCCTCTCGAAGTGGAAGCCGCGGCCGGGCTGGCGCCCAAGTTTGGTCAACTCCTTGATGATCTTCTCATCCACCCACCGGGGAGCCTCCGTAGGAGGCATCGTTGTCTCTCCCACGATGGTAAGGACCCAGCCTGGGCCTCCCCTACCGGTTCGCGACTCGCCGCCCCCGTCGCGGGCGCGGGAGCCGGTGTCGGCACTGGCAGGCAGCAGGTTTGCCGCGTTTACAGGATCGAAACGCATATCGAACTGCTGGAGCCAGATTTCTTGCCGATCGGTGCGAGACACTCTCTTCGCCGCCGCGGCGTAGGCGCGCGGATCGTCGATGGCTCTCAACTCGGCCGGTGCCGCTTGCTCGAAGACCTTGTACACCGTGGCCAGAATGCGAGGAACATAGACGTTGTTCTCGAGCAGCTTGGCCATCGCCGTCAGCGAACTCATGTCGCCGGCCGGCTGGGCGGCCACCTTGGTGTACTCCTGCTTCAGTCGCTCCGCCGCTCCGGCAATCATGGCGGCGCGCTGGAGGGGCGGTTCGCCTGCACCGCCGGTGCCGATGACTCGTTCGGCCTCTTGGACTGAGCCGACCGCCTGGGGCTCTAGATCAGTCAGATCGCCCAAGGCGCTCTTGGCCTGGCCGGAGGCCAGAACATTGCCGACCCACAAGGCTGCGGCCGCCAGGGCCATGGCCGCCGCCGAGGCCGCAAACCACGGCTTCTTCTTGGTCCACAGCAAGGCGCGGCGCGTTTCCAGCGGAATGAGGTTGGAGGCAACCGCGGCTTGGCCCAGCCCTTGGAGGGCCAGCCCGTAGGCCACGGCGAAACTCAGGATGTTTTCGCCAAGCGCGGGAGCCTTATCGGGCGGGATGATCATCTTCTTGAAGGTCGATAGCTTGTCGACCTCAATCTGCAGGTTCTGCTGGAGGAATTTCTGCAGGCCCGGCAGCTTGAAAGCGTTGCCCATGCCGATGGCTCGAACAATGTGAGCGTCGCGGTGCGTTGAGGTGTAGTAGCCGATCGAGCGCTGGATCTCGTTCACCAAATCCTGCAAGACCGGCCGCATTGCCTGAAATATCTGTCGGGCGTGCTTGGAAGCGGCGGCTGTCTTCTTCAGCCGCTCGGCCTTGCCGAATGAAATCTTGAACGCCGAGACCAGGGACTCCGTGAAGCGGTTTCCGCCGATGGGGATGGGACGCGACCAGATACGCCTACCCTCCATCACGATCAGGTCGGTGGCCAAGGCCCCCATGTCCAGAAGCACGCAGGCCTTGCCGGGCTCGGCGGGCTGCTCGAATCGGGCGGCGTTGTACGAGGCCATCGGGCTGGATTGGACGATGAACGGCGAGATGCCCGCTTCCGTGAACTGCAGGAGATAGTTGCGGATCAACTCCTTGCGGATGGCGAAGATACCCACCTCAACGTCCGGGGAGTCCTTCTCGGTAAAGACCTGGTAGTCCCAGACTACTTCATCCATGTCGAAGGGGATCTGCTGGCTGGCCTCATACTGGACCATGTCCGGGATTCTCTTCGGCTCCACCGGCGGCATCTTGGTGAATCGGGTCAGGGTCTGCTGCCCCGGAACGGCCACCACCACCTGGCTGTCGCGGAGGCTGTTGCGTGAGAGAAAGGTCTCGATGGCCTTCTTGATCATCTCCGCGGAGTTGGCGGCGGCCTGCGAAAGGACGGTCTCGTGCTCGACCACGTCAAAGGCCAGCATCTCGACCTGCTCGCCGGCCTGCTGGAGCTTGATCGCCTTGAGTGAGCACTGCCCGACGTCGATCCCCCAGACTGGCAATTTCGCTGGCATGATGACCTCCCGTCAGGGCGACGGCCGAGCCCCCTCAACTCGATCGCGGCCCGCGGCTGCGCCTTGCAGCGTACCACGGCTTGTTCCAGTCGTCGCTGCCGGCGCAGGCAACACCCGCAGGCGGCAGGACGATCGCGCGCACATTCTCGCGCTCGTTGCCCAACGGCGCGCCGACACTCAGCTTTCGGAGAAGGCACCTGGCGGCGCACGCACGCGATAACCCAATACGAATGACGACGTATCAACTCAGCGTAAGCTGCCGCGCGGTGGGCTGCCGGGGGCGGTCTCGCCGCGATCCGGCAGTGGCACCCGCCCAGGAGCCGTGGAGGGCGGCCATGCTCTGTCTACTTTATCCGGTCGGCCGGTCTCAGTCAATCGGAGCGGCCCGCTTTCTCGGACGCGGGGCCGGTAAAATGGAGGTTGCGTCAAGGGGATGGACGGCCGCCGCCTGCCCGACCACCGCGATGACGATTCTGTCTGTCATCGCGAAGGAAATCGGCGCCCCGCTGAATCAAACAGGGTGGCAATCGGGCATTCGACCGGGGCGGTACCGGCACGGGCGGGCTGTGTGCTAGACGGCAGTAGCGTCAGAGCACTCCTTTGAGCACGTCGCCGAGGGAGATGCCCAGGGCCTTGGTGAACCTCCTCAAAGTCAGGATGGTGACGTTGTACTCGGCCCGCTCGACGCCGCCGACGTAGGTACGATGGACGCCGCACCGGAAGGCCAGCTCCTCCTGCGACCACCCCCTGGACCGCCGGGCCTTGCGGAGGTTCTCCCCCAACCTGACCAGAGCGGCATCCTTCTTGAGCATCCCCCTAGCCTGCCGCTTGACCGAGTCAGTCTCGACAGAGTATAACTAGCATCAATCAGTATCGTCACCTTGTCGGCCCGTGCAGATCGGGAGGCGTACCGCTCAATGCATGCCTTGGCTGTTCTAGTGGTGAGCGCCACCGCCGGCGCATGTCGGAGAGGAAGCAGCTATCACAAGCGATAATTCATCCTCACCCAGGCATACGCCACCCTAGAAAGGAGGCCTCGTTGATCGCGTGGCGGGATTCGTGAGCCGCTGGCTCATGTCGTCTCTTTCTAGTCAGGCAGAACTGCATCAGAGGAGGTCATTTCAATGCCTCGGATTTTCTGTGCTGCCGCTCTGGCGTGTGTTTTGGCTGTCGCGCAGCCCACCTGGGCGGAAGATATGCCCGTGCCGCCCGCGGTCCCGGGCCTGCTGGTCTATTCGGATCAATCTCCTGGAGCGATCTTTTACGCCGAGGTCTGGAAATCGGCTGGTGAGATTGAAGCCACCCCCACGACGTTTGTAACTGACGTCACTCAGTTTCTTGAAGAATTGTCTTGGGGCCCTTGGGCGCGAGTTGTCGTGATTGCGCGCTACGCGCCTGGTGAACCGGCGTACGGAGCCGCGCTGCGCGCTTACGCAGTCTCCCATCAGGATATACCGGTCATGTTGTTCATATGGCACGACAATGGCACCAATCCTGGTGCGAACACCGTCGTTCGCGGCTCAACAGCGATCAGCCTGTGGCGTCATGGAAGAACCACCATTGCGTACGCGTTCACCAGTGCTGCGAGTGCGGCTGACTCCCCTGACGCGCTTCGCTTCCCTGACTTTGCGGGCTTGACGCCGCACAAACCTCTGGTGCTGGCCCGTCTCGCACCTGAAGTTGCCCAAAGCCTTTCTGATGACGCTGCAGTCGAGCAGCTCGTCGGCATCATCGGGGGATTCGATCCGTGTGAACCGGAACCAATCCCCAGTGCTGGGGGTGGCATGGGAGGCGCTGGCCCGGGGGTCCCGCCATTTCCACTCTTTCTTTCGGGCTCGGGCGATCCGAGTGACCCGATGTACTGCGATAAGTGTGTTGACAACGAGATGGTTCAACAGTGTTTTGAGGAGTCCGCTTGGCCCCGATGCAGCGAGTGCAAGAACAACGTAAGATTGGCAAGAGATGAGCTGCTCGCGTACGTAAATAACGTGATCGAGCCAGCGCTCCTTGCGCAGTGCAATCAGTTCTACCGCTGTTACCCGGCGTTGCGGTCGCTCTGTCGCCTTTCAGCCCAGCAGACCGCCAGCGCGATGCGAACAGCCATTGAGGCAGCTTACCTCGTGGATTATGCTCTGTGCGCCGCGATAACTTGCCCAGACGCTGAAGCTGATTGCGTTAACGCTTTTAGCTGTCTGGTGCCCGAAGGCGCTCCTTGTCCAGAGGGTTGGATAGTGGGCG
>CAYYBO010000108.1:0-3596 GCA_964470125.1 uncultured Planctomycetaceae bacterium
CGTGCCGGCGTCCCTGGAGACGGTGAGGGTTACGGGCTTCTCGCTGGTCGAGTTCTGTTCAAGTCGCACGCCGCTGATGGTCTCCGACAACGTATTGCTCGAACTGGTCAACACCAGCGGCGAAACGGCGTCCGCCGGGCCGAAGATGACCGTGGCGTCCCGACCCTGAACAAGCCGGTCGAATATCAGCCCGGTGTCGCCGGAGTCGATGGCCAGTATGCCGGCGCGGCCGGTCTTTGCGCTGGTAAGGTTGAGGCGATAGGGACTGCCGGGCGTCCCGTCGTTGAGGATAGAGGCGTTCACCGGGGCCTTTGAGCTCCGCAGCTTGGCCAGCAAGGTATCGAGCGTGTCACCGCCGGTGACGGTGATCCTCGCCTCCTGGGTGCCGTCTATGGTGGTTTCGCCTTCAGCGGCCGTCCCCAGGATGCCCAGTGATTTGGCGGTTGTCCCGGCGCCCTCTTCGGCAACGGTCAGGCGGCTGCCTCCACCGGCGGTGTCCTCGAGGAGCAATCCATCGCCGGTGTCGTTGATGCGGGCGATGACCCCGATACCTCGCGAATTGATTTCGCTGATGACGTCGGCCAGGGTGCGCTCGTCGCCCTGAGTCAGATCGACGACGGCCGACCGGCCCAAGCTATCGGTGATGCGGAACTTGCCGCGGGCGACGCCGTCTCGAAACTCGGAGAGCAGCGTGGCTGATGAAACGTACTGTCGCTGGAGGTTTCCACTGGCTACTTGACTGACAGCGGCATCGGCTGCGATGCGAAGGTCGGCCGCCGTCGTGCCGGTGAGGTCGGCGATCTTCAGATTTCCGCTTCCTCCGCTGGTGTCGCGCAACTCGATGCCGAGCCCCGAGGAAGACACGGAAGCGGTGATGGCCGTGGATGCGTTGTTGATCGCGGAGATGGCCTCGCCAAGGGTGCGGGCGGCGCCCAGGTCCACGACCGCGGTGGTTCCGGCGCGGTCGGTCAACTGGACTTGTCCGACGCCGATACCGCCCCCGCCGTTCAATGATCGCAGCAGCACGGTGTTCAGGCCGGCCAGCAACCTTTGGGATTCAACGGCGTTGCCGCTCGCGGGATTGAGGAGTCCGAGGTCCTCGGCGGTATTGGAGTTGTTCAGAACCGTTACCTGCAGCGGATTAGAGCCGCTCGTCGTGTCCGCCAGGGTCAGTCCCGTTCCCGACGCGGAGATCGAGGCGACCAGCTTGCCCCCGTTGTTTACGTCGGAGTTGATGATACGGAGACCGTCACCGACCGTTCTGACGAAGTAAACGTCCTTGCCGGTGATAGTGCCGGTGGTTGAAGAGCCTGCCAAGCCCAGGGCCGCGGCGGTCGTTCCGGCACCCACGTCTTCAATCTTGGTCTCGGCGGTGCCCGCGGAGGTATCCTTGATGACCAGATGGCCGCCGCTGGTCGTCACCGAAAGGCTCAGGCCGACGGACTCGAGCGCCGTCTTCAGGTCGCCGATCGTCGAGGCGCCGGACAGGTCCACCGTCGCCGTCTGGCCCGCCCGATTGGTGAGGCGGAGTTGCCCCGGCGGGACGCCCGCGCCACCGTTGAGTATGGAGAGCGGCGTGTTCTGGTTGAGATACTCCGAGAGGTCGAACTCCAGGACGGTGCCGTCGCTCAGGGAGACGGAGAAATCCATCTGGTTCTTCAGGACTCGAACGCCGTTGCCGTCGTTTAGATCAACCAGGCGGGTGTTCGCCGACAAGGAGACGAGATCGCTGCCGACGAGAGCCCCGGTCGCCGAGCTGCCCAGAATGCCGAGGTCCGCGGCAGTACGGCCGGCACCGACTTCAGCAACGCTTAGGTCGCCGGTCATCAGGCCGGTCTGGTCTTCCAGGACGAGATGATCGCCGTCGATGCGAGCGGCAACCCTGGCCTGAGTCTGACCGTTGATCGCGGCCACGATGTCGTCAAGGGTTTGGGCGGCGGTCAGATCGAGGGTCACCGCCTGGCCCGCCCGATCCGTTATTTTGATCTTGCCCGCCTGGACGCCTTGGCCGCCGTTCAGTTGGGCGAGGGGAGTGGCGCGGTTCAGCATCGCCTGGGCGGTTTCTATGGTTAGTGTGCCGGCGCCGAGCAAAGTCGAATCACGGGTCGCAAAGCCTCGCGAGATGACCTGATGGGCGGCGGCAAGATTGCGAACGGTGAAGGCGTACTGCCCCGGCACCGCTCCCGCAGTGCCCGTGGCGATGATGGCGTTTTCATTCGAGCTGGTGACTTTGACGGCGCGGAAGAAATCGGCGTTGGCGAATCGCGAGGCGGCGTTCTGGATAGAGAGCAGTTGAGCCGAGATCTGAAACAGGGCGGTCCGCCGATTGGAGAGCGTGCTCAGGCGGCTCTGCATGAGCGTAATCGGACGGCGTTGGATTTCGATCAGCGCGTCCACCAGGTCGTAGATGGGGAGGCCGGAAATCAAGCCCACGCCGCTGGAAATAGATGACATAAGCGGAAACTCCCATGTTTATGTCGGCAGGACCTCGTGACCGGCCGCACGCCGTCTGCTGTTAATGCCCACGGCGCGGGGGAGGGAGCGTTTCGCGACAGCGTTCCAGGAGCGGGGCACGCGAAGGACTCGTGCGGTTTTGCGATCTTGACCAGGTGCGAGGCGGGCTTCAGTTGGCTCGGCGGTCCTGGCGGAAAGGCAGCGTCAAGCATCCGGAATCCATGGCGCCCGCTTGGGTGTCGGCGGCGAAGACTTCAAAGTGTCTGTCGGATGCATCCTCGGCAAGGGACACCGGCCGGAATCGCTTATGTCCGTCCACGTAACAGGTGAGGATCACGCCGCTGGTACGGCAGGAGTTGCGATTGTGAGCCTCTGGGCGCATCGGTTGTCTCCCCAACGGCGATTCCGAATCTCGAGCCGGTCCGCACGGCGGTCAACCAACCACCCTAATATCGGTCGGTTGGTGGTTGGATTTCGACCGCCGAAGTTGATTCTCTCGGAGGCTCGCCTTCGGGCCGGCGAGGGCGGGAGGCGGGTCGGGTGACGACGCCGACCGCCCGGCGTTTTCAATGCTGCAAAGCCGCAAGATTGCTACCGCAGCAGGGAGAGCACGATCTGGGGCGACTGGTTGGCGATGGCCAGCATCTGCACCGTGGACTGGAGCACGATTTGCGCCCGAGTCAGTTTGGAGACTTCCACCGCGTAATCCGTATCGCGGATCGTGGACTCCGACGCGGTCACGTTTTCCAGGGCCGTGCGGAGACTGTTGAGGTTGGTCTCCACCTGGTTGGCCTGGAAGCCGCCCAGACGACCGCTCAGGATGGCCACTTGCGAGATGGCCTGGGCGACTATTTTCTCCGCGCTCGGATGGTTATTGGTGTTGACGACCTCGGTGGCGCCGCCCGAACCCAGAGTGTTCAGGTAGCCATACACGCTGTTGCCCAGGTTGGAGGTCGTGATCGAGGGAATACCGACGCTGACCAGGCCGTCGCTGTTGACCTGCGGCCCGATTTGGAAGTTGGCCCCGCCGCCCGTGATACTGAAGGACTCAGAACCGATAGACGTGCCGAAGGCTGGGGACACCAATCCTGGGTGTCCCACCCGGTTGGGCCAAAGTGGGCCCCCCCCCCAAACACGGGGGG
>CAYYBO010000108.1:3606-11040 GCA_964470125.1 uncultured Planctomycetaceae bacterium
CAGAACCGAGAGTCGTGCCGAAGGCAGTGGTCAGCTCTGCCTGGAGGTCCAGCCCGTTGGTGCGAATCTTGGCGACCAGCCCATCGACGGTGGCGGTCTGGCCGTTGAAGAGAACGCCGGCGTCTCGGCCGCGGTCCTCGTAATCCCCTTGGTCGCCGGGCGTCACGGTGAAGGTGCCGCTGACGGCGCGGATGGAAACAAATTCACGGCTGCCGTAGGAAATACTGTTGAAGGAGAGGCCGCTGCCGCCCGCCGTGGCGGAAACACCGGTGAGCGTCTTCGAGTTGGTGATCGTATCAGCAATGGTGCCTATGCTGGTGCTGCCGGTGAAGGTGAAGATCTCGGTACCGAGAGAACCGCGGACCTCAATGGTGATGTTGTTGCCAGAGGAGAGATGGCCGGAGGCGGAAATACCCACGCCGCCGCCCACTCCAATGGTTAGCTGAGCAGTCTGAGCGGACTGGGTGACCTGCACGGTGACGGCCTGTTCGGCCCCGGCGGGGACTCGAGCCCCGAAGGCCAACAGACGTCCGATCTTGGTGTCGTCCAGACCGTTTACCGTGTAGCTCAACTCGCCGTTCAAGAGCTTCTTGCCGTTGAACTGTGTGGAGTTGGCCACGCGGTTGATGCTCTCCAGCAAGGAGTCAATCTGCAACTGGTTGGCCTGCAACTCCTCGTTGGACAGGGCCCCGGAGTTGCTCGACTTGCTGATCAAGCCCTTGATCTCCAGCAGCATCTTGGACACCTCGGCCAGGGCGGCGTCGGCGGTGGAGATCACGTTCATGGCCCGCGTGGAGTTGTCGATCGCGGCGCTGAGTCCGCGCATTTCCGTGCGCAGGGACTCAGACGCAATCAAGCCCGCGGGGTCGTCGGCTCCGCGATTGATGCGGAGACCCGAACTCAACCGCTCAAGGCTTCTGGTCAGTTCAGATTGGTTGATGATCAGGTAGCGGGTGGCCTGCGACGCGGAGACGTTTGTGTTAATGCGACTCATGGATTCCTCCCTGAATGCCCACGCATCTTTTCTTCTGATGCGGGGTGAGGCACGCAGCCGTGCGTGTCTTTTCGGGGCCGCCGAGCTGTCGAGTCCATCGACTTAGGCCCGGCGTTTTACCGGGACTCATATCGGGGCTCTTGCACCCGGACTTTCATTAGCCTTTGCTTTAACGGGATGATCCGGTGATTTCGCCGGCAGTAGAGGCAAACGGCCTGCAACCGACCGATCCGTTCGGGCCCGGCGGCGTTAGGCCGTCACCGCTTGTCGACGGAAAAGAGTAACTTTATGGGACTGGGGCACGCGGAGCGAATTCTGGGACCCGTGTGGCTGGTCGGCCGTCGGATGGGCTGTCGGCACGCCGGGCACCTGTCGCCAACCGCAGAATCGGTGAGGAATCTTCATCTTTGACCCGCCGCTCGGCGCGGAAGTTTAAGACGTGCAGCAGAAGGTCGCCGCCGGTCATGCAGCCGACGGTGTCGGAGAAATCGAAGTCGTGCGTAGCGGTGTGGGCGGCGTTGCGATTTTCGGCGGTGACGTCGGCCTCTCCGCAAGCGGGCTCCAATCTCCCGGCGAGGAATGCCTCGAGGTCGCTGTGCTTGACGCGGACCTGTGAAACTGCTTGTTCCACGATTGCGTGAACCTCGGCAATCGATGCGAGATTCAGCGACTTGTGGCCGTCGGCGCGTATGTCAGCGAGATCGTCGCCCGCGCCGAGGAGAACCGCGTCGACGGCCTGCATCGTCGAGTCGATTCGATCCTGCAGGGTCTTTGTGCCGGCCGGCGATTTGCGGTGACTTTCCTTGGCGCGTCGCAGTGTTTTCTCCAGGTCTCGCAGGAGCCGGTGGATTTGCCCCAAAGCGACGCTGGCGGACCGCACTGCTTGCAGTGTCTGCCGCAACTTCGTGGCTTTGGGATCGGCTTCATTCCCGATCGGCGGCGGTGTTGGGGGGGAGGCCGTTCTCATGCCCATGGCGCGGCCGCGGCCCGGACGGGCCGTGCCGAATTCAACGGGCAGTCCGTTTGGCGCAATCCGGATCGGCCGCACGCGGGCGGAGACAAGGGGCGAGATGTTCGTCTTCTTGCGCATGAACGTTTGCGGCGACGCCTCTTCAACGGTCGGCTCAGCTCGTTCGGACGGGGCAAGAAGCCCTACGACAGCCGGACGCGGCGGATGGACCGGGGGCGGGCCTGCTTGGCCTGCTTGGCCTGCTCGGCGGCTTCCACCCGGCTAGGCCGACATCGCGTGCAACAACAGGTTGCCTGATTGGACCCAAGGGGCAGCCGATACCACCGCCAGCCCCTTGAAGCGATTCCTCAGGCTCAGGGCGAGGTCCTCCGCCACGCCCGGCGACAAGCAACCGACGACGATGCCGTCCACGTCCTGCGGGTCGAACTGTCTCTCGCTTCGTAATGCATGCCCGCGCCAAGCACGACCGCCGCCGGGACCATCATAAACCGCTGCGACGCGAATCCCAAGATCGGAAAGTATGGCCAGCAACTGTTCGCAGCCCTTGCCCCGTGACCAGAGGGCCACGGTTTGCACGTTGTGGTTATCGGCCCACTCGACGATGACCTGTCGGGCCGCGTTCAAACCGAGCATGTCTTCGAACTCGTCTTGTGACAGCGGTTTCCGCCGCCGCGGGCGGCTAGTCAGTTCGGCTCGACCCTCCTCCAGTCCCGCCTGGAATCCTTTGAACGCACCTTCCTTCTCGGCGACCCGGCGATAGCGGTCCACGGTCGAGTCGATGCAGTCGCTGAGTTGGTTGGCCGGGGCGTATCGGGCCCACATCCGCAGATTGTTGCGGACCAGCAGCCGCAGCATTCGGTCGTTGTCGCGGTTGGCGGTGACACGGCGGTGCCACACCAGCAGCTCTCCACGAGGCTCGATCTTCCAGCCGTTTTGCCACAGCCGGCAGCAAAGGTCGTACTCCTCGACGTAATAGTCGTAGTCGATCGGGAAGCCGCCGGCTTCCAGGAATGCCTCCCGACGCACGGCCCCGCCGCAGTTAAAGAAGATGCCCGGCACTCCGCCCGCGTCGTGCCGGTGAGGAGGGTCGGCGAGCCGCACCCGACAGGCGACGGCGCCCAAGTCGGGTCGTTCGTCAAACAGGGACACCAACAGATCCAGCATTCCTTTCTCGGGCCAACTGTCGTCGTCGAGCATCAACAGGAAGCGGCCGTGGGCGGCGATGGCTCCGACGTTGCGGGCCGCGCAGCCGAGATTTTCGCCGAGCTTGATCCACCGGACTTCGGGGAACAGGCTGTCGAGGGCGGCGGTGTCGTCGGTGGAGCCGTTGTCCAGCACGATGATCTCCCGCGCGCAACGTCGATCGGGCAGGGATTCGAGCCGGCGCAGGGTGTCCAGGAGGATGTTCCGGCTGTTGCGCGTCGGAATAATCAGGCTGCAATCACATGACTTGGGCGGCATGTTTGTCTCTCAACCTTGTGAAGGAACCGGGATTTGCCGGGTTGTCGGAGGCGACGGTCAACTCCGGGCGTCGTTCAATCCAACGACACAGTTCGTCGGGGCTCAGCGGGGCGAGACCCAGTTTGCCGCCCTCGATTGCCGCCGCGCTCTCGCCAAGGTAGGCGCATTGCATGAGGTTGGCGCCGGCGGCCATCGCCAGGGCGCCGATGGTCAGCACGGTTTCGCCGCGGCCGAGGCCGTCGGCAACGCGATCCGCAAAAGCGGGGAAGTACTCGCTGCGCAGGCGGTCTGTCCAGGCGGTCGACTGGGGATCGTGTGACCGGCGGTCGAAGGTGACCAAGCCTCCCTTAGCCAGGGTGACGATTATCTGCCGGGCCTGCGTCTCCTGGAGCATGCGATAGGCCAGCGTCGACAGGCCGCTGCCGAAATCATTCATGGCGACGCGCAGCCGTCGCTCCGAAGTGCAGAGTAGGTCGAAATGCCGCAGCCCGCGCAGGTTGCCGCGAGTCTCGGATGAACCCCCAGCGATAAGCGACGCCTTTCGACGAAGGGCGCCGGTCAACTGCTGAAGGATGCCCGGTGTGGTCAAGCCGTATCCGCTGTCGTACACCACGACGGCCTCCGCGCCGGCCGTCTCCTCCGCCAGCACCTCGACTACGTGCCGCTCGGTCACGGAGTCCATCGGTGAGGCGGCGGCCCGGTTGACCTTGAGCAGCTTGTGATCATCAACGAGAAACCGCGTCTTCAGGGCAACCGGCGGCCGCGCACGGACCGGTCGAACGACGACGCCCGCTTGGGCCAGCGCCTCCGTGGCCCAGCCGGATTCTTCATCGTCACCCAAGCCTGTGATCAGGGAGACTTCTGCGCCAAGAGCCGCTGCCTGGGCGGCGACCATCGCGGCCGCCCCCAGGTAGTCCTTTCGGTCCAGCTCGTTGAGCGACATTATGGGCGATTCGCTGGCGATGTCCGCCGCGTCGCAGAGCACATAGCGATGGACGACGGTGTCGCCGAAGACGACCGTCCGCCGCCCTCGAATCCGGTCCAGGAGCCTGGCCATGCTTTGCCGGTCAATGCCATGGCGCCGACACACCAATCCGAGCCGCCTGGCGGCCAAGGCGTTGTCCTGCAGGACGGCTTCGCCCAGACGGGTCGAGCTGAACACCACGTCGCCGCTGGAGAAAATCACCCGGCCGCCGTAATTCTCGACCTCCTTCCGCTCCGCCAGGAAACGCGGGTCCTGGTTGGTGGCGTACTCCTGTCCCTTGATGTACACATCCGGGCGAAGAGCCTGGATCAGCGGGCAGGCGGTGGGATGGGCGTCGATCACCACGTAGTCGACCAACTCGATGGCGGCGAGATTCTCCGCTCGCAGTTCCTCCGGGATGTACGGTCGCTCGTAGCCCTTCTCAATAGCCGCGTCGGCGGTGATGGAGACGACCAGAATGTCGCCCTGTAGGGCGGCAAACTCCAGATAGCGGATATGACCGGGGTGAACGATATCGAAGCAGCCGTGGCACAGTACGACGGTCTTGCCGGGGAGAGCCCCGGGTTCGCGCAGGTCCCGCACGATGCGGGCAAGGTCATCCACGCCGACGATCTTGCGACGATAACCGCTCGTTTCCGCCGTGCCGTTGGCTAAAGGTGGCTCATACATTGAGGAACCAGTTGGCGCCGCCCGGGCGGGCCGGCTCATGTCTTGGTCATAATCTGGAACGAAGAGACAATTCCGCGAACCAGCAGACTGATCATCAGCAACAGCAACAGCCAGCCGACAACCAGCGACAAGATCGGCCACAGGCTGAGGATCGCCTCCGGTAGGCCGGTCGTGACGGTCCCCGTGAGCCAGGCTACAACACCCAAGACCACAATCGCGCCTGCGTGGCCGCAGATATTACCGGGCAGGGGAGCCATGCGGACGGTGAAACACACCATCAGATAGACGAACAAGGCGAGACGCCACGGGACTGCGTCGGTTGTGCGGAGGGCGTTGAGGGTGCCTTCGGCGAGCGTGATGAGAGCGCGCAGTTGGTCCCAGAATGCGCTAAGGGCCGGCGGCAGCTCCGTCGCGATTTGATCCTTCGGCATTTGCTCCAGAATCGGCATTCCCAGCCGCGTGACCAGGAGATAGAGCATGATCCCGAGTGCCGCCATGGGCAGGACGGCCACGATGACAGGGCCGATGACGGGGATCTTGGGCTGGGGCCTGGCCTCCGGACCAGACGAACCCCTTTCGTCATCCTTCATGAGCGAGGCATTGTTGATTGTCCCGCCGGTAATAAGCAGGCCGACGATGAAACCCAATTGGGCGACGAGAGTGCCCGGCAGAAGCACGCCGTTCACGGTCTTGGGTTTGAGAATACCGCTCCAGGCGCCGTGTACCCCCCATGCCAGCAGCACGACGATGGTCAGCCAGACTGAGGCAGCGGCGTAGATCATTGGCTGAATCCGCGCAATTCCTGCGCAGCGCAGACCCTCTGCGCACTCACGAAAACATCGGCAAATCTCGGTTCATCGCTAAATATGGATGTTCATGGTCAAATAGGAACACATCCATCGAATCGGGGGGCGTTTTCTGGTATAATGGGGTGCGTTAGGTAGAACCGCGCGCCCAGGCGCGGCCGACAAGCGGGGCGCCAATAAAACAACAAGAATGATCGGGAACCAGGCGAGCGTCCCGACGGAGAATCCACCAAATGCTGCTCTACGCCCTTCATGCAACGACGGCCAGGAAGACGGATGCCGAATGGCGGAATCAAACGCGGAACCCGTTGGGCTCCCTGGGGGCTCTGCTGGTCATGGCTGCGGTTGCCGTGGTCGCGGGCCAGCGGCCCGCCCAGGCGGCCCCGGTATTTGGAGAGGTTCGCAAGCTCCCCCAGCCCGACGGGATTATGGTCGAGCTGCGCATCTGGGGCGACGAGTATTATGGCGTCACCGAGACGCTCGACGGCTACACGGTGGTGCGTGATCCCGAGACGTTTTTCTTCTGTTTCGCCGACCTCGCGCCGGACGGGAACGCCTTGGTGTCAACCGGCAAGCGGGTGGACCGGTTTCGCCCTGAGGACCTGGGCCTCCGGCAGCACCTGCGGATCAACCCCGCGGCGGCCGCAGATATGGTCCGCCAAGCTCGGGCTCGATGGGACGAGGAGGATACGGCCCGCTGGGCCGGACGCTCGCCGAAGCGAGGACCCAGCGTCGGGACGGTTCAGGGCATCTGCCTGATCGTGGATTTTGCCGACAGTGTGGGTACGATCCCCCCCGCGAGCGTGTACAACTACTGCAACCAGGTCGGCTACACCGGCAACGGGAATAATGGTTCGGTGAGGGATTACTTCTACGATGTTTCCGATGGAAACCTCACCTACACCAACTACGTCCCCAGTGCTTACTACAGAGCCATCTACAACAAGAGCTATTACACCAATCCCGCAATCCAGTACGGCGTCCGCGCCCGCGAGCTTATTCTGGAAGCCCTGAACTTCCTGAATGGGCAGGGTTTCGATTTCAGTGAATACGACGCGGACGGCAACGGCTACGTGGACGCCCTTAATTGTTTTTATGCCGGGTCGTGCCCGAACAACTGGGCCGAGGGCCTTTGGCCGCACGCCAGCAGCGTGTCTTTCTGTGCCGACGGCGTGTGTACTTACCGCTATCAGATCACCGACATGAGCTATGCTTTGTACCTCTCCACCTTCTGTCACGAAAACGGCCACATGTTGATGGGCTGGCCGGACTTGTATGACTACGACTACGACTCCTCCGGGGTGGGACGGTTTTGCCTCATGTGCTACGGGACCAGCAACACCAATCCTTGCGAACCTTGCGCCTACATGAAGTACACCGCAGGCTGGTCAATCACCACGGTCCTGACGACGCCGCAGTTCAACCTCGTAGTGCCGTCGACCTCAAACACCTTTTACAAGTACAACCATCCAACGCTGACTAACTAAAATAAAATTAACTAAAACCGCCAAAATACCGCACTATATACCAATTTCCGGACCGGGGAAAA
>CAYYBO010000108.1:11050-11702 GCA_964470125.1 uncultured Planctomycetaceae bacterium
CAACGCTGTCGAACGAATATTACATGATCGAAAACCGGCAGAAGACCGGACGAGATTCCCAGTTGCCGGACGCGGGAATAGCCATCTGGCATATCGACACCAACGGCAACAACAGCAACCAGCAGATGACTCCCTCATCGCATTACCTGGTGACCTTGGTCCAGGCGGACGGACGATGGGATCTCGAGTTGAACGTCAATGTCGGGGACGACACCGATCTGTGGTCCTCCCCGGGATATACAGAGTGCACACCCACCACGACACCGAACACCAACTGGTGGTCCGGAGCGCCCTCCGGCCTGTCCATCACCAATATCAGCGCCTCAGGCACGAACATGACCTTCTGGTTCAACGCCGAGGACTGCAACAACAACGGAATAGGCGACGATCAGGACATCGCCAGCGGAACCAGCGAGGACTGCAACTCCAACGGCATTCCCGACGAGTGCGAAACAGGGGATATCTGTCCGCCGCTGCCCAATCCGCCGGCCTGGGTGCAAGTGCCGACGGCCATCAGCACCACCGCCATCAACATGGAGGCCTTCGCGGAAGATCCCTCCGGCGTAGAGTACTACTTCGCCGCCACCGGCGCGGGCGGCAGCAGCCGCAACTGGAACGCAAACCCCGTCTACACCAACTCCGGCCTGCAGAT
>CAYYBO010000109.1:0-11700 GCA_964470125.1 uncultured Planctomycetaceae bacterium
CGGTGACGTTGGTATTGCTGTCCCCGCGTGTAATGAGCAGCGACTGCCAATCCCTCAATTGCTGGAGGCGAATTTTCGCGACACGAGAAGGCACGTCTTCCTCCTTTTGGGCCGCGATCTCCTCATACCGATTCAGCAGTGCGGTGATGTCCTGTTCATGGATCGGTCGACGCAATTCGGCTTGCAGCAGGTTTTCCAGTTGTTGGAGCATGACCTCGTAGCGCGGTCGGGGCGGAAGCTCCGGAACCTTCGGGGGTTCCTGTGTTCTCGTTGTGTCGGCAGGCGGTTTGGGGCCGCCGCTTGGTCCGGCGACGGTCGCCGGGGGCTCAGCGGCGCGGGGGATGTTCTGCCGCAGCGCCTCGATGGTCGGTTCAACTTCAAGAGGCAGGCTCTCCTCCTGGCCAGTCGAAGAATCGCTGGTTGCTGCAACGGCCGGCGACGGCGCGCCCTCTGCGGGTACTACCGTCCTCACCGCTCCGCTCGGCGCTTTCGGAGTCGTACCCTCGGTGTGCTGTTCCGCCAGCCCGGTGCGCAGACGCTCGGGGACGGGCTCCACGTAAGCCTTGGAGACGTACAGAGCCGCGCCCTTCGGCGGGTTGATCCGGAAGAAGGCCTCCGCCTCTCCGGTGATTTCGACCTTGGCCCCCTTGTCCAAGACCATCTGCGTAGCGCTCTTGCGATCCTCGACCTCGCTGCCGGCTCGGAGATAGACCTTGTCTTGCTTGATGATGCCGGTCTTGCCGTCGGGTTGCCGGTCAACCATGGCCTTGTCCACATAGCTGAAGCTGCCCTTCGGCGGCACGATCTGATACCAGCCGAATTTCTCGCTCAAGACCAGCACCCGGTCGCCGGTGTTCAACTTGGTGGTAGGGTACCAGTTCACGCCGGCCCCGCTCCGGACGTATACGTTGCTGCCGTTGATCTCACCCTCCCAGGGGTAGGCGGCTTCCGCCTTGGGCAGCGTCTCCACCGCGGCGGGCTGCGCGGCCGCGCCCGTTTGGGGCGGCGGGAGCGCCGGCGGTTGAGCCGAAGCGCCGGCGAGGCTGGTGAACATGACGGCGGTAACCACTAAGGATAGCAGAATGGTGGATCGCATCGGCTGACCTCCCATCGCAAGGATGCACGCTCCTCCCCTGCGGACCTATAGCCTGCCGCAGGAAACGAGGAGGCACTTATCACGGGCATTCAGGCCGATGAGATTACGGTTAGAAAGGCTTTTTGTCAACCAACCCCGCTGTCGTCCTCGCTTTCGCCAACCCCGGAAGCGCACGGGACTTGGGGCAATCGCCGCCGATCGCCCGCGGCGACGGTCACGGCGACGAAACAGAGATCGCCTTCCAACCGCAAGACGCTGCCCCCTGGCCGGCACAGCAGGCCTGGTGATACTCTATCGTGATTGCATCCTTGCCGCGGAGCCAGTTGATGATCCTCTACGCGATCCGCCACGCGGAGTCCTCCGCGAACGCCGGGCTCGAGGCCGGCCTGAACACCGATCTCTCCGAACGTGGTCGCGCCCAGGCCGAGGCTCTCGCTCGGAGGTTCGCAGGATGCCCAGCCCTGGCCGTGTACAGCAGCCCTTTCCTGAGAGCCATACGGACTGCCGAGCCCCTTGCCCAGTCTCTTGGGCTGCCGATCCGTATCCGCCCGGAACTCTGTGAATTCCAGGGGCTCCCGCCCGGGGCCCGCGCCGACCTTGGCTTGGCGGCTGTGGACGCGATCGTTGCTCAGTTCCCCTCGGCCATCCCGTGTCCCGACCACCCTCAAGCCTTTGACTGGCCGCCGCCGGACGAGACCTTGTCGGCGATGATTTCGAGAATGCGATCCTTCGCCGCTCATCTTAAGCAGCGCTGGACCGGTTCCAGCGACGTCGTGCTTCTCACGGGCCATGGCAGTCCGATCGCACGACTGGTTGAGGCGTGGCTGACGGACCGGCCCGGCCCCCCATTCCGTTTCACCATCGAAAACGCCGCCCTGACGGGCCTGCGCTATGCGGACGGCGTGAGCAGCCTGATCTGCCTGAACGAGGCCTCGCACCTGCAGTGCCACCGCGGCAGAGACAGGTGGAGAGAGGATCACAGCGGAGATTCCGTGTGGTAGCCCGGCTGCCGTTTACGCACCTGCCTGCATTGAGGGCAACGCGGGCAGCGGCAACGGCAATGATATGGCCGTCGCTTTCATCGCCGGGAATGACTCCGGTTGAGAATCCGTCACTCTTGAAGTCCCCAGTTCAACCGGGAATAGACGGTGCAAACTGCGTCGGCACTCCGCGCGGGTGGGAATCCACCGGCCGCGAAGGCTTACTTCGGCATCTCTCTCTCCGCCGCCAGTAGATCATCGTAGGTTTCCCGGCGGCGGATCAGCCGAAAACAATCGCCCTCGACGAGTACTTCCGGAGGCCGCCGGCGGGAGTTGTAGTTGCTGGCCATGACCATGCCGTATGCCCCGGCGGAGAAAACCGCCAACAGGTCGTTGCGAGCGGGCAGCGGCAGGGGGCGGTCTTTTGCAAGGAAATCGCCGCTCTCGCAGACGGGGCCGACGACGTCGACGGGCGTCAAGCCGGGTAGGGCGGGCTCCTCCTGCTGCTGAACGTTGGCGGGCGGCGCCTGCCGCGCTTGCGACTCGGCGGGCTGTTGCTCCTTAACGGTCGCGGTTCGGACATGCGCCGTCTCGTCGCGGGCGGGAGCCGCCAGGCCGGGCGGAGGTCGCACGGGCCAGATGAAGTGATAGGCGTCGTAAAGCGCCGGGCGGATTAGATCGTTCATGCCGGCATCAACGATGACGAACATGCGATCGCCGGACTGCTTCAAGTAGAGCACGCGCGTGAGAAGGACGCCGGCGTTGGCGGCGATGGAGCGGCCTGGCTCCATGATGATCCGCAAGCCGCGGCCGGTGAGCAGGGGGACTATGGCCTCGGCGTACTGTACCGCCGGCGGGGCCTCGGCGGCTTTGTAGTGGGCGCCGAAGCCGCCGCCGATGTCCAGCAAATCGATCGTGAATCCGTCTCGGCGAAGATCGTCGATCAAATCGAGGCCCTTGCGGATGGCATCGACGTATGGGGTGACGGCGTTGACCGGCGAGCCGATGTGCAGGTGGATGCCGCGCAGTCGAACCGCCTCCTCTCTTCCGTGGGCATGAAACACTTGCCGTGCCTGGGCGATGTCGACGCCGAACTTGGTCTCCTTCATCCCCGTGGCGGTGTAGAGGTGCGTCCGAGGGTCCACGTCCGGGTTGACGCGGAGCGCGGCCTCAACGGTGTGGCCGCGGTTTCGAGCGATGGCGATCAAGTTTTCCAACTCGGCCTCGGACTCGACATTGAACAGACCGACGCCGGCTTCCATAGCCCGGATGATCTCGGCGTCGGTCTTGCCCACGCCGGCGAAGACGATCCTGGCGGGGTCGCCGCCGGCCTCCAGGGCGCGGACCAGCTCACCTCCGGAGACGACGTCGAAGCCGGCCCCTTGGTGTCTCAGAAGGCGGCAGATATGGATGTTGGCACAGCTCTTGATTGAGTAACAGATGAGAGCATCCAGTGGACGAAAAGCCCGAGCGATGGCCTCATAATGGTCCACAAAGGTGGCGGCGGAGTAGACATACGCCGGAGTGCCGACGGCTCCGGCGACTCGTGCGGCGGGGACCTCCTCGCAAAACAGCTCGCCCGCCCGATAGCAGAAATGGTCCATGAAGTCGCTTCCGTAGACCCGACTCACAGTGAGGATATACTGCCTGGGCCGTTAAGTGAAGTTGTGGCGGCCAAGGAGCCACGGGCTTCAGCCCGTGCGGCCGCTCGTTCTCCTGGAACGGGCTCTGCCCGCCAAGCCTCGTTTCCCCAATCGAGCGGGCTCCGCCGGCCGGGGACGTTTGCGGCGGGCACAGCCCGCCATGCATTTGTCAAAGGAGATTGGAATGTTCCGCAGTTTTGCCCGATGCGTCGTCGTTGCAGTCCTCTCCGCGTTTGTCGCGGCCGGCTGTTCGCAGGCCGCCAGACCGGGCGGCGGATCGCTCACCTATCCACAGACCGCCAAGGTCGATCACGTCGACACCTATCACGGTGTGAAGGTCGCCGATCCCTATCGCTGGCTGGAAGACCTGGATTCGCCGCAGACCAAAGCGTGGGTCGAAGCCCAGAACAAAGTGACCTTTGGATACCTCGAACAGATCCCGGCGAGGGAGAAGCTCAAGGCGCGGCTGACCAAGCTGTGGGACTACGAGAAGTATGGCAAGCCCTTCAAGGAGGGAGATCGGTACTTCTACTCCAGGAACGACGGCTTGCAGAACCAAAGCGTGATCTACACGGTGAAGTCGCTTGACGATCAGCCCCGCGTGCTGCTGGACCCTAACACCTTCTCCAAGGACGGGACCGTCGCCCTGAGCGGCTTGAGCGTCAGCGACGACGGCAGGTATGCGGCCTACGGCGTTTCCCAGGCCGGATCCGACTGGCAGGTCTACAAGTTCCGCGACGTGGAGACCGGCAAGGACTTGCCGGACGAGCTCAAGTGGGTGAAGTTCTCCGGGGCCTCGTGGAGCAAGGACGGCAAAGGCTTGTACTACAGCCGGTTTGACGAGCCCAAGGAGGGTGAGGAGCTCAAGGGTCTAAATTACTGGCACAAGCTCTACTATCACCGCTTGGGCACGCCGCAGTCGCAAGACGACTTGGTCTACCACCGACCGGATGAGAAGGAGTGGGGATTCTACGGACACGTCACCGAGGACGGCCGCTATCTCATCATCATGACCTTCAGAGGCACGGCCAGGGAGAACCGCATCTCCTATCGCGACCTGCAGGCCCCAGACTCGGGCGTCGTGGACCTGCTCACCGAGTGGGACGCCCAGTACGGCTTTGTGGGCAATGATGGGCCGGTCTTCTGGTTCCAAACGGACAGCGGAGCGCCCAAGCGGCGGGTCATCGCCATCGACACTCGCAGGCCGGAGCGGGCCAACTGGAAGGAAATCATCCCAGAGGCGGCGGAGACCCTGGAAGGCGTGAGTGTGGTGAATGATCAGTTCATCTGCTCCTACCTCAAGGACGCGTATACGCAAGTCAAGATGTATGATCTTGGCGGCCGGTTTGCGCGCGAGGTGGAGTTTCCGGCCATCGGCAGCGCCGGCGGCTTTGACGGAAAACGCAAGGATACCGAGACCTTCTATTTCTTCACCAGCTTCAGCTATCCCACCACCATTTACCGCTACGACATGGTCAGTGGCGTGAGCACGATCTTCAGGAAGCCGACAGTGGACTTCAATCCCGACGAATACGAGACGCGACAGGTGTTCTACAACAGCAGGGACGGCACGCGCATCCCCATGTTCATCGTTTATAAGAAGGGCGTGAAGCTCGACGGCCGCAACCCGACGTTGCTCTACGGCTACGGCGGCTTCGACGTCTCACTGTCACCGACCTTCTCCATCAGCCGGGCGGTGTGGATGGAGATGGGCGGGGTCTACGCCTTGGCCAACATCCGCGGCGGCGGCGAATACGGCAAGGCCTGGCACGACGCCGGCCGGCTGGCCAACAAGCAGAACTGTTTCGACGACTTTATCGCCGCGGCTGAGTGGCTGATCGCCAACAAGTACACGCGCAAGGACAAGCTGGCCATCCTGGGCGGCAGCAACGGCGGTCTGCTCGTCGGCGCCTGCATGACCCAACGCCCGGAGCTGTTCGGCGCCGCCCTGCCCGCTGTCGGCGTGCTCGACATGCTGCGGTTCAAGCACTTTACCTGCGGATGGGAATGGGTCTCCGATTACGGCGACGTCGACGAGCCCCAGGGTTTCAAGGTGCTCTACGCTTACAGCCCCCTGCACAACATCAAGCCGGGCACGAAGTATCCGGCGACGCTGATTACCACCGGCGATCACGACGACCGCGTCGTGCCGCTGCACAGTTTCAAGTTCGCGGCCGCTCTGCAGGCGGCCCAGGCGGGCGATGCGCCGACCCTGATACGCGTCGAAACCCGCGCAGGCCACGGCGCCGGCAAGCCGACGTGGATGGTCATCGAGGAGCAGGCCGATCAGTGGGCGTTCCTGATGTGCGCACTGGGGATGGACCAGTCGGCAGTGAGGCAATAGACACGGCCGAGAAACCGGTCGGTAGCCTGCGGGGGCCCGGACAGGGCCCGGGCACGAGCTTGGTGTGCGTGCCGCCCGACGCTGCAACGCCGCCCCGGAGGTAAAGCCGGCGGTGACGAGCCTTGTGGTGCGTCGAGGCCGGCATCATGAAACGGCTGCGCCGGCGTCGATATAAGAGGGCGGCCGGCGTTTCTGCATTCGTGCTCCAGGTGTAGTCACCGAGACTCGACCACATCGGAGACGCCCACGGGACATTCGGAAGTCGCGCCAGACCGCACTCGAGAGAAGAAGCCCGGACTTCCCCCTGGTTGTAAAAGCCGGCCATGAGCTCCCCTCCGTCCAACTGCACGCCAGATTCACCTCCCCCGGCCTCCGGCTGGATCCGAACCGTTGGATGTGTCAGCACCAACCGGGCCGATGCCGGCATCTATCGCCCGTTGCTTGCCGCCTTGGCCGCGGAAAGACGGTGGGGCACGATCTGCCTCGCCGGGGGGACTCATCTCGACCCTGCTTTTGGCCGAACGATTGAAGCCCTTGACGCCCCGGCCTGCGTCCGCGTTGTCGCGGTCGAGCACTTTGTCGCGGGTGACGGCCCCGTTCAGGTTGCTGCCACCGCCGGACGGGCCGTGGAGGCCTTCTCGCTCGCCTTTGCGGAGACCGGCGTTGATCTCGTCTTCGTATTGGGGGACCGGACGGAGATGCTTGCCGCCGCCCTGGCCGCGGTAATCCACGGCCTGCCCATTGCACATCTGCACGGGGGCGACCTCACCGAGGGCGCCTACGACGATCAGTGCCGTCATGCCGTTACCAAGCTGGCCCACGTGCATTTCCCCGCACTCGCCGAACACGCCGAGCGCATCACGGCCATGGGCGAGCAGTCTTGGCGCGTGCATCCCGTCGGGGCGCTGGCCCTCGACGCCCTGCGCGACTTCGCCCCCGAGCCCGTCGATCGACTCGGCAAAGCGCTCGACTTGGACTTCTCTGGCCCGGTGGTCATCGTCTCTCTGCACCCGGAAACGCTCAGTGAGCTCCCTCCCGAGCGGCAGGTTGACGAACTCATCGCTGTTTTGGCCCGCCTCGACGCCCAGTTTCTCGTGCTCGGCCCCAATGCCGACGTGGGTCACGCCCGACTCCGTTCCGCCTGGAAGCGGTTTGTCGCCGAAAAGCCCAACACCATGTTCGTGTCATCACTGCCGCAGCCGAGGTTTTGGAGCTGCTTGGCCCGCGCTTCGCTGCTGATCGGCAACTCCAGCGCCGGCATTCTCGAGGCCGCCAGCTTCGGACTGCCCGTGGTCAACGTCGGCGATCGGCAGAAAGGCCGCCTCCGAGGCGGCAACGTGCTGGACGTTCCCTTTGACCGGGCGGCGATCGCCGCCGCGGTGAAGAAGGCCCTTGCCCCCGCTTTTCGACACGGTTTGTCCGGCCTCTCCAACCCCTACGGCGACGGTCGAGCCGCCGAGCGGATTATTGCCGCCCTGCACCACCTGCCTGATCTCAGAACACTGCTGCACAAGAAATGGGCGACGGTGTGAGAACTCCTGCGGGGGTCGAGATCGGCCTCGGGCGGCGAAGTGCTTACTTCGGCCAGACCAGATTCCCCAGCGTTCGCGGGTCGTAGCAGTGCCTCGGGGCCCTGGCCCAGTCGGAATACTCGCCGCGCTTGGGTTCCAGGCGGGCGATGTTGAATCCCCAGACGCGGCGGCTCGCCGCTTCCGCCCCGAACACCGCGATGGGAATGGCGATCTCCGCCGCCCACCCGCCCTTCTTGGGGGCGACGCAGTACTCCGGCAGCCTGCCGGGCCAGGGCTCGCATCGGCCGATCGCCGGAGACACTCCAATGCCGCGCTCAAACACTGGATCGCCAGTTGCCTTCAACACGATGTGGTACAAATCCCCGCTTTGCGTGCCTTCGTTCGTCGGGTCGATGAGGATTTCGACGAGATCGGCGCCCACGGGCATGAGGTCCTCATATTCCACCACGTTGCTGAAGTGCAGCGGGCCTGCGTCGGCAGGTTCGAGATCCGGCACGGCGGCATACACGCCGATGTAAAGTGTGCCCCCGCTCTGGCAGAGGAAGGCGACCGTCTGACTCTCGGCAACGGCTCCTTCGAGGGTCCCGTCTCGGCGGTTGTTCAACAGCCGGAAATCCCCGCAGGCGTTCAACTCGTTTGGAGGCCAATCGCTGAGGTCTCCATCCACGACCAGCGATCCCCCGACCACCGGGGCGGTTACCACGGAGACCGTGGCGTTTGCACTCACCCGCCCGAGAGCTCCTCCATCAAACGCGACCTCCTGCTGGTAGTGCCCGTCAACGTCGCAAGGCGGCAGGAGGGCTGTCTCGGCGACCAACTGCTTGCGGACCAGGGCCATCTCCGACAGTGGGCCCACGCGCACGATGTCGCTGACGCTGCGGATGCCGAACGGCAACGGGCCGAAGCTCAGCCGTCCTTCCAGCGGCGTTCGCAACTCATTCCGGACGGCCACGTCGAATTTGACCAGATAGCCGCCCCTTTCCGAGCGGTCGTCGGGAGACAACCGCGAGGACTCCGACCAGACTTCGATACCTCTCGTCGCCGACAGGAAGCCGGCCCATGCCGCCTGGCTCGCCGTGTTGTCCAAGCCCCTGCCCGGCTCCTCGCTTAGCGAGTCCGCCAGCTCCTGTTCGAGGAGCGACCTGGCCAACGCCCAGACCCCCGCGTCCTCAACCCGCCGACCGAACAAGCCGTCCTGATAGTTGTCGCCGTAGCAGTCCGTGCCGCAGGCCTTGATGAGCGAGCCGGCCAGAAGTCGAGCCGTCTCGCTCCGCCCATGCTTCTCCAACAGCCGTAGATAGTGATAGTCCTGCCGCCCGAGCTGCAACTGCTTCAACCGCACCGAGGGAATGGGCTCGTCCAGCCCGAACATGCGCCCCGGGTACAGCAGCCAGGTGTCGCTGAGTTGTCCCTGCTTCGTGATCGGCTCGTCAAAAGGCTGCTCGGGCCAATCGGTGACGCGCGGCAGGATGACGGCGTCATGCCCCTGTAGAAACGCCTGCCAGGACAGGCTGCGAGGATGAAAAGGCGGAGCCTCCACGGCCAAGGACCCGCTGAACGGCGGTCGATCCGGCAGCAGCCAGGTCTTCTTGCCGAGGATTCTCTGCCGCTCCAACGTAGGCCCATGTTGGTAGCGGGCCGGTGTGGCCCATATGTCCACCTCGGCGTTCAGATCCTCGTGACGATGCTCGAACCATCCGAATGGGGACATGGATTGCGGAATAAGGGCGGAGACGACCGGCAGCCGGGCGTCGGCCAGGTAGGTGATCGTCGCCAAGTGCCGGGCGAGGGCGTAGTCGTCGGCAACCGCAGCGGGGCGGTCGAAGGGCGTGAACTGGACAAAGGCCCGCGGCAGCCATTGCTTCTCCTCGAAGTGCTGGGCGGATGCTTTCAGGTAGTCTTTCAGCACCGCGGCGTAGGCCGCCGACCAGACGCCATCGTAGTATGTCGGCTCGGGCTGTTTGAGGTCTACCGGAATGGGCCATGCGGCAGCGGCCCGACGGTCGTCGAACGCGCTCCCGTCGATCAACGGTCCGCAGAAGGCGTCGTATTGCGACCAGTCCACCTCCACCGTACCGCTGATGGTCTGCTGCAGCAGCGGTTTTACATCGTCGGTGTATGGCGAAAGTCCGTGTTCGTGCAGAATGGAGAAGACCCGGCGGACGACCCGATTGCCTTCGGGGTGGGTGAGGGCCATTTTCAGGTTTTGGGGGTCCAGTTGCGTGTGAGCGGCGATAATCGGCCCTAGTTGAACTCGTGCGAGGATGGGGATGGCGTCCTCGTCGGCCAGGTAGATGTCACGAACCGTAAGCTCCACGGGGGTGCGAGAGACTCCACCGCTCCCGTCTTGGACGGTGATGCTCGACTGATAGACACCCGGCTCCGCCGCCTGCGGGATTCGCAACTCCACCCACAGCGAGAGGCTGGTTCCCGTCGGGACGGTGAACGGCTGGCCGTAATGTCTGGCGCCGATCGGGATCAACGCATCGGGAATCTCCCTCCGCTGCCGCAGGCCGACGGACCGCAGGTACCAGTTCGGATACCGCTCGATCACGATCGGCCAGTGGCGGTACATCCGCACTGCGTCGCTGCCGATGGTTCCCGCCGGCCCGGTCCAGTCGCCCACGGAGACCTCGACGCCCGAGGCCGTGCCGGCGGTTGCGGACAGGATAAACCCAAAGGCCACGGTTTCGTTTACCGCACCGGCCAGGCGAATCACGCCGCCGCTGATCCTGGAGCTTGCGGCCACGCGAGAGGCGCCGGGACGCTCGTCCGCGTATTCGGACGGACCGACCGCTCGACTCTCTGGCAGCACGGTCCTTTCCCGCGCGGGGCCGCAGCCCGGAAGCGTCGCTGCCAGCGCAAGCGCGAACAGCAGCCGCGCGGCCGGCGCTCCGCTCTCCTTCGCTCGGGCCGTGCCTGCCTCCCTGCTGGGGCGACCCGCTGCGAACGCGGCTGAACGCTCGTGGTTTGACGGAAGGATGCTCATGCCCTGGCCTCTCGGCGCCATCGCCGGCAACGTCGGGTATTCACGATAGATCGGACGTCGCGGGAGGGTCCCTGGCCTTCCCCTTGTCCTGGGTTTCAGGACGCCCGGTTCATCAGCCTCCACCCAATACTATTATCGCTCCGCAGGCAATGGGTCAGGGGATAAATCGGGACTTCGGGCATCGAGCCCGGCTTGTTGCCTATGGGCAAGGTGCTACACTTGCCGGCGTCTCGAAAACGGCCCGGACACTACTGGCCTCCCGTCATGCCCGGTTGTGTGAAGGCCGTGCGGCGAGTGACGACCATGAATTCAGACAGAGCGAGATACCCAATGCCAAGATCGGACGATGAGGGGGACTTCGTTGTCGTCAGGCGAAGCTTGCAGAGGAAGCTCACCTTCTGGCGTCGAGTCGTTTGGTCGGTGCTGGGCATCGTGGTGATTTGCGTCGCAGTTCTGTGGAACCGGGCGGCGAATCATCGCCACAACTGCTCCGGGGCGCTCGAGCACTACGCCCGCTTGGCCGAAGTCGCCCGCCTGGAAAACGAATCCGTGCAGATCATCGAGGAACAGTGGCAGAATCTGACTCGCCAGGACAAAGGGAAGCCCCATCTCTTCCCGCCATCGCACTATCTTCTGATTGTCGAAAATTGGGGCCAGAAGCCGGGCACGGGCGAATCACTGCCGCTGGCCGTGTGCAATTCTCCGCATCTGGTGCTCTTCTCCTATGGCCGCCATGTGCTCTACCGTGATGTCAACGGTTTTCACGTCAAGTGGCTTGACGAGGAGGGCGTCCAATCGCTTCTCGCCAAGGCGGGGGACAACTGACGATCCACCCGCCACGGCGGGAGGCTTGGAGCTGTCAGCTTTTGGCTGTTAGCCATTAGCTGTCAGGGCCTTTCACGATTGTCCGTAGCGTCGGCCCCCCGTGGCCGCTGGTGCGAGAATCCGACTCGCCCTTGACGTCGCGAAGCGATGTCAAGGGTCAGCGAGCAGCTTCCGAACAGAGCCGCGACCGTGAGGGAGCGGTCACCGTCTTTTTCTTGATGCCCTCTCGCACGCGCCTGACCCTCCGCCCTCGCCACCCAAGCCGCTACGACACACCCTATCCGCATATTC
>CAYYBO010000110.1:0-938 GCA_964470125.1 uncultured Planctomycetaceae bacterium
GTTGTTTCAGGAAAGGTTGATCAGCTGCAATAATGCGAAACAGAGGTCGAGGAAGATCGAGGATCAGGTTCTGGAAACGTGGGCTTTGGATGATTCCTTTCCTTCGCTTTGAGCCATCTTTATCGATTTGAACATAGAAATACTTGATAATTTCGGCCAAACTTGCGATAAGAGGCGGATTTGAAGCCATGCAGGGATTGATCAACCGGAGGAACAGCCAATTGAGATATAACCTTCTTTTAGAACCATCTGAATTCTCATCAGGGTCTGACAAATCCAACGTTCGCCATAATAGGTCGCACAGACTCATTGATAAGCGAAAAATGTCGGCTTTTTCGGATCGAAAGCCAGCTGCTGCATGCATCAAGCCGGCGTAATCTAAGGAGAGTTCCATTAATAACCAATCAGAGTACCCGATGACTTGATCTTCTTCTAAGGTTTTATCACTCCATAATTCAACGATTGCAGTGTTTACTGCTTCTGAAAATTGTAAGATAAATTCCAATTCACCATTAATTCCAGCCGGCTGATTTTCAGTTGGCTTCCGCAATTTATCTCCATCATATAGACAAGCAGCAAAGTAGTTTTTAATAATTTTCAGCTCTTGTGTCTCTACGAGGACTCCTTCAGAGATATGGGCATGGCGAAGATGGAATAGCAATTCATCTTTTTGGAGCGGTAAGAAGCGAAAATTAGCTGCTCGCATATCTAGCATAAGCTGGTAATATGTTGATATTTCGATCTGACTCATTGCTACAAGCTGCCTTAGGATCTCATCTATGCTAATAATAGGCGTTCTATCCCGAGAAGCAAATGAGGTAATTAAACGATCGTCTACGCAAATAACATCCCCTTCTTGTTAACAAAAAAAGAACATTAAACGGTTGATTTTTTTTAATGGTTAAGGTGGTTAAAATGTTCGTCAATCCTTACAGTTT
>CAYYBO010000110.1:948-11668 GCA_964470125.1 uncultured Planctomycetaceae bacterium
GTGGTCAGATAGCTCGGTTATGAACGTTCCAATTTCAGCCTTTTGGTTTTCGCTTTCTAGCTCATTTTGTATGTGTTGAAATTCGTTTTGAGAAATAAACACCTGAAAGCGAGCGCATAAAATAGGTAACAAATTTGCGCTGGCAAAATAATCAAGAATATTACCACAACAATACAATCGTCTTCCCTGAACTGGTGTTTGATTCGACTCAACGAGAGTTGCCTGGTCAAAAAACAGCTCAAGTGCTGTTTGATAGGATCTTTCTGAAAGAGGTCCACGGTCATACAGGCTTTTCAGAATTGTGCCACAACTGACTATCACCGCTTCCGTATGATTAGGTAAATGTGCCGGTGGAGTTCCACGACCCCGGATCATTAGAGGATGATAGTCTAATAAGTATCCTTTATTTTGCACAGCCGCATTGTATAGCGACACCCACTCCGTACCCATTTCATTAATAAGTTCAGGTTCATTTGGTAAATCCTGATCAATTGGGAAAACTTTTATTTCATTCCGCCGGATACGGTCGTCGATCCTTCTAGCATTCTCAAGTTGAGATAGTTGATGATTTTTAGCCGCATCGACCATAGAGAGTAGAGCTTCCGGCATATCTGCGGAAATATAGATTGGGGAAAAAGCGGCTTCAATCTTATCAAGGACACCTAAGTGAGAGGCTAAGAGGATAGATGTTAGGTCTAAATAAAGCCTATGGACGGGGAATGGAAGACGATCCCACGGTAACGGGCTACGGCCACCGCTGCGGATGTAAAGTGGCGGCTGTCGAAGCGGGTCTGGGTTTACCGCATTTCTTTCAGGAATGTGATGATATAGATCAGCCAGGGTTAGATTAACGGCATTGGCAAATGCGTGCATCGGCACGCTTCCCTGTTGATATAACCGGTTGCGCTCAAGGAATAATTCATGGCGCTCCTTAATAAAGCCTTCCAACTGAGGTATTTCAAAACGGAAAACACCTGAAGATCCGGAATTCGCTAAGTCGGATAAGCGAACAAATAGATCACCCGCATCCTTATCTAAACCGGTAAGCCTCGCCAAATCGAGAGCCTGGGGAACGAGAGAATCTGGAATGCCCAGAGAGACTGCCTTTTTCCATAAATTTCGTGAAAGATCAAGATCATGGATCCTTATCCAGTATCCTAATCGAATACATTCCTGAACTGTCAGGTCAGATCGGTTGAGGAGCTGACGGCCAATCAAGGCCAGCCCCCGAATATCCATTTTCCGGAAATGGGCTTGAGCGAGCGTCAGTAGATTCTCTGTTGTTGGATCTTCTTTTGCCAGGGCCTCGGCTTCCGTAAATGCATCCGGAATAGCACCCAGCCGAACCGCTTCGCGTGCCGGGCCAACATCAGGTTATTGAAATAGCAGTAGACCAGCGCCAGGCCCATCGCCGCCGACATCACAAACGGCCCGCGCACTCGCCCCCAATGGATGCCGACCGACGGGTCATTGATGAACCGCGGCCAGATCAGAGCGCTGAGCTCAAACCGCTCGCACCAGCCCGTAAAGGTCAAGTATGTCGACAGCAGGGCAAAGAAGATCGCCAGGCGGCGGAAATCCAACTCCGTGTGGAAGGCGTGCAGAATCAAGCCGAAGACGACGAACGGGAAGATGTAACCCCCGATCAGCCGGTAATGCACGGACACCACCGACCGGGTCTCGAAGCCCGAGATCACCGCGGAGAGGAAGAAATACAAGGCCACCGCCGCGATCGCCCCGCTCACCGGCCAGACGTGCCGCAGACGGATGCGGCCTATTGCCCACATGCCGATGAGCAGCAACACCAACACGACCAAACCGATGCGCGGAATAGTCAGCGAGAAGAAGAGCGGCACCGGCATCCGCCAGAATTCCTCGTGCAGCACCACGAGCGTGACGAACCATACCAACACCGCCGCCAGCAGCCCGCCCTTGACCGCGTAGAAGCAGAACAACACCACGCCGCCGACAACCAGCCAGTAAAGCAAGAGCCCCTCCGGCGGCATGAAGGAACCGACAGCCAGCCCCACCCCCACGGCGGTAACGATTGTGATCGAGACCAGTATCGCCAGCGGGATGCGTTGAGCGGTTAGAGTTGACACACGGTGCGTCCTCGCCTGGCCCGAAAACTGAGGATGTAGAATTGAGGATCGAGAACGGCCTGCTCGTGCGCGGCCAACCCTTCTGCTCAATTCACGTCCTGCGGTACAAAAAGTCCGGAACTGGATCGCTACGCTGGTTCAGCACCACCCCGAGACACCGCACCCCCGCCAACTCCAGCCGGCGCTTGGCTTCAGCGACCGTCTCTCGAGGCGTTTGACCTGCCCAAGCCACCAGCAACGCCCCTCCCACCTGCGCTCCGACAACCTGCGGGTCCGGGTGAACGTTCGGCGTCGTCATGTCAATGATTATGTGGTCGTAGCGGTCCTTGAGCCGGGTAATCACCGATTGGGCCTGCCGACTCTTGATGAGAGCGAGAGGCTGCGCGGTAGGGGCTCCTGCCGTCAATACATACATCAGGTTGCCGTTGGGCAACTGCATCGCCCGCATCGCTGCATCCAGCGGAACCCGGCCGTCGAGCACTTCAGTCAGACCCGGCTCGTTCGCGATGCCCAGCACGTCGGCCACCGCGGGGTTGCGCAGGTTAAAGTCCACCAAGGCAACGCGCCGCTCATGGCTCGTTTCGGCGCCGATCAGCGCCAGGGCAATCGCCACCTGCGTCGCTCCATCTCGACGCCGAGCCGCCGTGACAATCACCGCCCGCGGTGCCACCTGCTCCACCGAATAGAATACGTTTCCCCAAACCTGCTCGATCTCGGCGTCGGAGTGTTCTCTCACTCGGTAGGCCGTTCGGGAAATTGAAGACACCGCCGGCGGCGATTCTCCCCGAACCTTTCCCGCCACCATCTCCTCCGGGCGAATCGGCCCGGCCGACCCCGCCGGAGGCTGTTCCCTGACCGCCTCTTTCAAGGCCGCCCCGTTGATCTGACGTATCTCCTCGATGGCCTCGTCGATTTTCTCGACGCCTTTGGACCACTCCAAATCCGTGCCTTCACCCCTGGCAGACCGCGAGGGCGGAGCAGCCGGAGTCTCCGGCGGAGGCCAGATCTGCTCCGGCTCCTGCGGAAGCTCAAGGTCTTCATCTGCGGGATTCTTGGGTTCTTGATTCTGGTTATCGGGTCTTTCGGACACGGCCCATACTCCTCAGACGTTTTCGAGCCCTGCGCGCTCGACACCCAGAGCCATTATCGGCAGCCCTCACCGGCTGGATGCGTTATCCCGCGCTCTCCCCGCAAGCAGCACCGCATTCGATCTCACGTCTCCACGACCAGACTCCGCCCACGCCGCTTGACCGAGCCAAGCACCGGCACGCCCAGATAACGCTCCGCGTCGCCGGTCGACCGCAGCGTATGGTCAAAGTGGTCCGCCAGGAACGCCAGGGCCACGCCCACCAGAAGGCTGACCACCAATGCCGCCAAGGTGTAGAGCAGCGTCTTCGGCGTCAACGGCCAATCCGGGTCGGGCACGGAAGCCGCGTCCAACTTGGCGATGGTGACCGATTCTCGCGCCCGCAGCCGATTGGACAAGGCTTCAACCCGCTGCTGCTGCAAGTCCTGCAAGTGCTTCAGAGCTGTTTGGAAGTCGTTCTTCAGCCGGGCATACGTGGCCAGCTTCTGCTGAACCTCGCTCTGTTCCGCCGCCGTGCTCTTGACCAGAGCTTCGTTCATCGCCCGCTGTTGCTGCCGCGCCTTGATGTTGGCCGCCAGCCCCTTGGCGTGTGCCACAATGGCCCGAAGCAGTTGGCGCTTGCCCTCGAGCATCTCTTCCTTGAGGTACTGCATATCCCGACTGGCTTCCGTGTATCGCGTCTCGATCTTCGCCCGCTTGGCTTCCAGGGCAGCCAGTGATTTCACCAGTTCGCTGAACCCGATATTGTCCTGCAGGAACTCGGCAGACACACCCATCAAAGAAGCATCCACCTCCTCCTCACTCATCTTGGTGACGCCGTCCGCCTCGAACGCCGCCTCCGGCAGCGTCTCCTTGAGCACGTCGTGCATGGCCGTGTCCCTGGCCAGGTCCATCGCCAACTTGGCGTCGTTCTCACGAACCTTGGTCAAGACCACCTGCACACCGTGCTCCGTGCCGCTCTTGAGCAACTGCTCCAGCACCCCCACGTCGTTGCTGTTCTGCAGCACGAAGGCCTCGTAGGCGCTGATGGTCTTCTCCACCTCCTGGCCGAAATCGGCAATCACGTCCTGCATCACCCGCAAGCCGGGATCGCTCAACTCCTGCTGCAGTTCCTGGTAACGGACCATGTACATATCAGCCAGCAGATCGGCGGCGTACATCGCATTCCTGTGAGAATCCGGCGCAGTCCGCGGGCCGGGCCGGTCAACGATCAGCGAAAAGGTCTCGGTCATGCCCACCTGTTCGCCGCCCGGCGTCTCCAGCTTGATCGACTTGCGAAACTGCTGAAACTCCTTCTGGTCCTCGGTGAGGACTCGCCTGACCTTGCCGGCCACCGTACCGGGCTTGTCGGCATCGCCGCAGAGGAAAGCCGCGATTTGCCCCCCCATCCGGGTCACGTCGCCGTCGCCGAGGCCGCGGGCCTTCTCCCACGCGGCTCGCAAGTTCTGCCACTGCGAGCGGAGCGCGTCGTCTTCTGCGATTGCCTTGGCCCTGGCCAGCACCAGGTCCGACATCACAATCTGCTGCTGGGCCTTCACGAATACCTCCAGGGCCCGCTCGCCCTGGTCGGTGCTGATCGGGCTCTTGTTCAACGGCCTCTGGAAAATCAGCCCGATCTTGCTGCGATACACGGGGGTTACGTAGCGGCAGGCGGCATAGGTGCCTCCGGTGATCACCACGACAACGAAGAACAGCATCAGCCAGTGTTGCAGCATGATGCGGGCGATTTCGCGAAGCGACCGCGTGCCGTAGGAATATGAATCGTTCATGTTCGCCTCACCTCATCTCACCCTCGACAAGACTCCGGCAGCCGAAAGCCAGCGTGTGTATTCGTCATCATGGCCCAATCTGAGTGTTGATCTGCGGCGGACCCATGCTCTTCGTCTTCACCGCTGACGACGGGTTGTAAATCTGATAGCCGAAGTTCATCCCCACCACGCCGCTATACGGGAACACTGCCCGGATGCCCTTTGTGAACACCTGGTCGATCCAATCCGTCGCCAGGGCCAATCCGCTCGGCGGCACGTAGATGAAATCCTCGTCCGCCAGGTAGAGGTCGTGGCGAAACGCGCTGCCATTCGGCATTCGCCCCAGCGGGCTTGCCTTCGTCGCTCCCAGCAGGCTTTGCATGTCAAACACGATCGCCTCCGGCAAGGGCAGATGCTGCCGCCGGACCAGCAGTATCTTCGACTGCTCCGCCCGCGGATTCGGCCCACCCACCCTGGCCAACGCCTGCATCAACGTCATTGGTGCCCGCGTCTCGATCATGCCCGGCATCAACACCTCGCCCATCACGTACACCTTCTTCGGGGCCAGTTCGAGCAACTGGGCCGTCACCTCGATTTCCTGGAGATCGTTCTGGGCGTACATCTGGTCGAGCAAGCGCTTGGCCTGATTCACCGTCTTCCCGGCGACCAGGGCCTCGCCGATATAGGGCAGGTCAATGGTGCCGTCAGGCTTCACCGGAACCAGGCGCGACTGCCCGCGTGGAGCCGTCGTGATGGCCTTCTTCAACTCCACGATCTTTACGTTGGCCGCCTCCACCACAACCGTGAGCTCCGGGTCCTTGATGTAACGGGCGTAAGCCCGCTTGAGGTGCTCCTCCAACTCCGACGCACTCAGGCCCTCGGCCCGAATCCGACCGGTCAGAAGACAGTGCACGTAGCCGTCACCCTGTACCATGAGCTTCTGGTTGAACCGCTCCTGGTAAGGAAACTGGATCTTGATCACGTCTTCGATCTTCAGTTGGTAAGGCCTGTCCGTGACCACGTTCTTAACCTGGTAGATGATCTCCAGAACGTCTCCCACGTTCAGCCGATACGGCGGCCGATCAACCAACTGCTCCGGCAGGCCGGTCGCCTCGCTCACCGGCTGGTAGAACTCCAGCGGCTCAACCGGCACGGCATCGGGAATCCGATGGTCCGTGCGCGAGCACCCGACGAGGGCTGCCATCGTCACGGTCACGGTCAACAGCAGTGTTTGCCAATCCCTGCAGTTCATTCCTGACTCTCCCCGGCGGCGAGTCCCTGTGCTCTAGGGAACAATCATTGAATCCGATACTTGGCGCTGCACCGCCCGCAGGGCCTGCTGCGCCTGTTCGTAGCGCGAATACTGTCCCACGTACACCATCTGAAGCGTTTCGCCGGAGCGAAGCTGCGATTCCACGGTGGCGTTCAAACCCGCTCGGCCAAGTTTCTCGGCCAGTCGCCCCGCCTCGACTCTGTCTCGAAACGCTCCGCACTGAATCTTGAAGCCATCCACGGGCCACTGGTTCATCCTGCGGGCGTGCTCCGCCAGCTCGCTGCCCGGATACCTTTCGACAATGGTCGTGAACTCCTTGCGGGCCTGCCGCCATTGCCCTTCCCTCTGGAGGCAGACACCATAGCGAAACCGAACCAAGTCCGTCGGCGGTGTCTCCGGCAGGCTTTTCAAAGCCTCTGAGTAATGATGAATCGCCGCCGCTGTCTTTCCGGTTTCCCACAGCAATGTCGCCGCAGTGGCATGGGCTTTCGCCTTCAACTCGGCCTCTTTGCTGAGCCGGATGCTGTGTTGGGCGTCCTCGACCGCCTTCTGCTTGTTGGACTGCCGCGCGTAGCACAACGCCCTCAGGTAATAAGCCTCCGCCGCCTCCGGATAATCAGCGTAATCTCTCAAGAACGTGCTCAGCGTATTCAGCGCCTTCGGGTAGTCTCCTTGCCGGTAGGCGCTCTCAGCCTCGGACATCTGCTGCTTCGCGTGAGGCGGCAGCACGGCGCATCCTGTCAACCACGGTCCTGCCAGGGCGAGGCACAGGCAACTGACTCGCTCCACGGTCAGTCTGCCGGTCGACGCGCGGTCGCGGCTAACAGCGTTAACTGACTGGAGCCAGGCCATTGTGGGTTTCCGCGTCCAAACCATATCCGTGATGCATCCCCGTCGACCGCAGCCCTGGTCGGGCGACTATCTCCGTGTCGCCGGCGCGCCTCTCCACGGCGCGTCCACGCGGGCGTGGCAAGGTTACGGCTCTCCTCCAACTTATCGGAGGGGTTGAAGGGCGATTGAAGTCAAAAACCTTCGTGTTCGAGCGGCTGGCGTAAGCGCAAATATCGCGGCCTGGGCGGACATTTCTACCTCCTCCGGCCCGCCGTCCGGCATCAGCAACCCCCTTCAGTCGCTCTCCGTCATTGCACCCCCGCCTCGCGAACAAACGGCCTCCGGAGATGCCCTCCCGTCCCGCGCGCCTGCCGATGGCGAGTTTGACACCCTGATTCCCAACTCTATAATCTGCCCCATCGAGGTCGGCCTTGATCGTTAGCAGCGCTGTCCGGTGCACCCGCGTCAGCAAGAGCCTCCGGCCTTGGCCGGAGGAGACGCTCGACGGACTGCCGCCCCGCAAAGGATGGGCCGCCCGACCCAGGCGCGATGGATCAAATGCAACAAACCGTGGCGATCATCCTTGGCAGCCTCTGCATTTTCGGCCTCTCTCTGCCCGGCGCCGTCGCCCAGCCGGCCGTCGCTTCTGACAACGCTCCGTCCGCCTCCATCGACCGGGTCGAGCCTCTGCAACCTCCCGGCATCAGTGATTTCAACATTGAGCTCTATGGGCGACAGGCTTACACCTGGACCATGCAAGACGGCGCCAATGTCGTCGAGATCATCGGCGACTTCTCCGCCCGAATGGGTCAGTACAAGCTGGCCGCGAACAGCGCCGTGCTCTGGTTCGAGCGCCGACAATGGCAGGAACGCGCCTACCTGGACCTGGAAATCTATCTTTGGCAAAGCGCGGAGATCATCCAGCCCGGCGGCACCACCGAAAGAGGCCCGGCACTCCTGGTAACTCTTCGCACTTTCGGCACTTTGATCCTCAACACCGACAGCCACGCCGCCGCCTCCGACGAAGGAAGCGATCTCTTCCGCGAAGGCATGCAGGCGCGGGGGCTCCTGGACCTCGTCCCTCCCGTCGACGCCCGGACGGCCGAAACCCCCGTGCAAGTCGCCCCCAGCGCTGAGCAGCTCTCGTTGGCCCGGCCAAAACCTCCCAAGCTTGTGGCCTTCTCCGTCGGGCCCGACGGCCACCTCCACCACGAACAGCATGGCGACCAATCGGTCATCATCGCCACCGGCGACGTCTTCGTCTCCCAAGGCTCACCCTCGCAAAGCGGCGAATACCTCGAACTGCGCGCCGACGCCGCCGTTCTCTTTCTTCGCGCCGACAAGCTTGGTGAAGGCCTGCCCGGCCTCCTCGATCAGGAATCTCCGCGACCGAAGAAACGCGGCCCCGGCGGCGATGAGTTGGAAGGACCGCCAATCGACACACCGCCGCCCAAGTCCGAGGACAAGACCGACCGTCAGGCGTTCCGCGAATGGATTTCCTCTGTCTATCTTGAAGGAGACGTGGTTCTCACCCGCGGAGAACGGATTATCCGGGCCACCCAGTTGTACTATGATTTCGAGGCCGAACGAGCCTTGATACTCGACGTGGTCATGCGCGCCCTGGAGCCTTCGCGTGGCCTGCCGATCTATGTCCGCGCCCAGCAAGTGCAGCAGCTCTCGCCCACGGAATACGTGGCCCGGAAGGCCCGGATCACCACCAGCGAGTTCCACACGCCGCACGTGGCCATCGGCGCCGACAAAGTCTACCTCACCGATCGCACGCCGCGAAACGAAAGCGGCGACGTCATCGGCGTTGAGGCCGGCACCTACAAGGCATACCACACCACCTTGAACCTGGAGGGCGTCCCCATCGCCTATTGGCCATTCTCCCAGGGGGATTACAGCCGCGACCGCATGGCTTTTCGCAGCGCCAAGTTCGGCTATGAAAGCGACTTTGGCGGCACCTTCGAGACCCGCTGGTATCTCTTCAACCTGCTCGGCCTCCAGCCCCCCGAGGGCTACGACGCCACCCTCAAGCTTGATTACTTCACCAAGCGCGGCCCCGGCGTCGGCGTGGACATGGACTACCAGCGCGACGACTACTTCGGCTTGCTGAGAACCTACTACATCAACGACCACGGCGACGACGATCTTGGCGGCGGCCGAGGCGGCGACCCTGACACAGAAAACCGCGGCCGGGCTCTATGGCGCCATCGCCAGCTTCTCGGCAAGGGTTGGGAACTCTCCCTCGAAGGCGCCTACATCAGCGACGATAATTTCCTGGAGTCCTACAACCGCAACGAGTGGGAAAACGCAAAGGATCAGGAGACCGCCCTCTACCTCGTCAAACGCCAGGATAACTGGCAGTTCTCCACGCTCGCCAACTGGCGAGTAAACGAATTCCTCACGCAAACCGAGCACTTGCCGGATGCCATGTTCAGCCTCATTGGCGAGCCCCTCGGTGAATACGCCACTCTCTATTCGGAATCGCGAGCCGGCGTGGTCCGCTATCGCCCTGACAACCGGCGTCCCTTCAACGGCCAGGACCGCTGGGACAATACCGGCGAAACCGGCAGCGTCCTCCGAGGCGACACCCGGCAGGAGGTGGTCTTCCCCGTCCCCGATCTCGGCCCGCTCAAGCTGAACCCCTATGTCATGGGCCGGGGCACGGGCTGGGACGATTCGCCGAAAATCACCGGCGGCGGCAGCCTCGGCCGCTACATGGCCGCCTACGGCCTCCGCGGGAACATGCTCTTCAGCAAGGTGGATGACAGCATCGAATCCCGCCTATTGGATCTCCATCGGCTGCGGCACGTCATCAAGCCCGATTTCGTACTCTGGAATGCCCACGCCAACCGCAACCCGCTGGACCTCAGCCCATTCGACCCCGGCGTCGAGGATGTGGACGATTTCGGCGGCGGCACGATCGGCTTGCGCCAGCGGTTCCAAACCCAGCGCGGCGGACCCGGCAACTGGCGGACGGTCGATTGGATTGTCTTCGACCTGGAGGCCGGCTTCTTCAACGACGCCCAGAAAGGCGAGCGGACCCACGGCGACCACATCTACAGCAGGCCCGAGGACAGCCGCTCCTCCAACTTCCTGGCGATGAACTTCCAGTATCGCATCAGCGACTCGACGGTCGTCGTCTATGACGGCGTGTACGACGCCAACCGCGGCAACATGGGCACCAGCAACGTCTCACTGGCCGTCGAACGCGAGCCGCGTCTGTCGTATTTCGTCGGCTGGCGATACATCCACGACACCAATAACAGCCTGCTCGGCGCCGGCGCAAACTACAAGCTCAGCGAGAAGCACACCGTCGCCATCCGCGAATTCTACGACATCGAATACAGCAAGAACTACACCACCGAGCTCGCCTACATCCGCAAGTGGCCCCGCTGGTACAGCTCCATCTCCTTCGACGTCGACCGCTCCCTCGACGACTGGGGCGTCAACTTCAGCGTCTGGCCCGAGGGCGCCCCCCAACTCGGTCTGGGCTCCAAGCGTTACACCGGCCTGGCCGACTCCGTCGGCATCAGCCCGCAGTAGGCGGAAACAGCCGATTCTCAGCAGGCGGGAGCCAGGCTGCCTCGTGATAATGACTGCGATTCTCCAATCCGCAGTCTAGAGCACTTTAAGAATCATCATAGCGTTGGCCGTTATTACTTGAATGGCGACC
>CAYYBO010000111.1:0-4032 GCA_964470125.1 uncultured Planctomycetaceae bacterium
CCTATCAGAGTGGCCATCGCCGGATCCGCCGGCCGCACTGGTCGGAGGATCGTCGCCTTGGCTGCGGCGGACGCGCAGTGTCACGTCGTCGCCGCGATGGAATCTGCGGAGAGCAGTACGATCGGGTCTGACGCCGGCGAATTCGCCGGGGTCGGGCGGATCGGAGTCTCCGTAACGGATCGCTGCTCGGCCGAGTTCGACGTCCTGATTGACTTCTCGCTGCCACAAGCCACCGCCCACTGGCTCGATGTCTGTCGCCAAGCCCGTCGGCCCATCGTCATCGGCACGACCGGCCACGACGATACCCAGTTGCAGCATATGGGCGACGCCGCCCGGGAGATCGCCGTGCTCAAAGCCCCCAACATGAGCGTTGGCGTCAACGTGCTCCTGCGGCTGGCCCGAGAGTTTGGCCGGGCACTCGACGCCTGCTACGACGTAGAGATCACCGAGGCCCATCATCGCTTCAAGGCCGACGCCCCCAGCGGCACTGCTCTCGCCCTCGCTGAGGCCGTCCGGCGAGGTCGACAAGCTGCCGGCTCGACGGATCAACCGCTCGTCTTCGGCCGTCACGGACAAACCGGCCATCGCCCCGCCGGCCAAATAGGCATACACAGCCTGCGGATCGGCGACACTATCGGCGAGCACGCCGTCAGCTTCGGCTCGCTCGGCGAGACGATCACCATCGCCCACTCCGCCCACTCCCGCGATGCCTTCGCCGCCGGCGCCCTCCGTGCCGCTAGGTGGATCGTGGATAAGCCCGCCGGCCTGTACGACATGCAGGACGTGCTCTTCGGTGGCTCTACCGTTTCACGCTCCGACTACACGTAGCGGCCGACCTCCTGGTCGGCCGTCTTCCTCCGCCCAGGCGGAGCAGGAGCTCGGTCGCTGACCATCGCGCGGCCGCACACGGCAGTAAAATGCTTCAGCCTGTTGAACGAAATTCAACCCGCGGTTGCGTTGAATCTCCGCCAAGAGAGCGGCGCGACACCGTCGCAGTGCTTTGAATGCAGGCACGCCCGGGTAAATCACGCGGCAGATGCCTACGCAGCCTTCTCATCTTCGCTGAGGACTGTAACCACCGAGGCCTCGTCCAGAATGAGATCTACGATCTCGGCGTCGGCCTTCTGGATGCGAAGTCGCTTCAGCCACAGCCGGCCGTTCTTGCTATGGGCAAACCAGCTACCCGTGGGATCATGCGAGCAAGACACAACCCTGCCCTGGACTTCAGTCCGCCAAACACCGTCGCGCGTGCTGATCATCTGCAGGACCCGAACAAGTTGGGACGGGCGTACCTCGGCAATCGCCATCTGCGGTCTCCTTCCCAGCCCGAGCGGCGGGTCGATCGGGCTCGTGCGAACATGATACGCCGCCGCCTGATTGCCAGCGAGGCGAATCAACCCGCTCTCGCCGGCACATTTCCAAGGTGCCCTTGACCCTCTCGATGACATTGAATATGACAGTGACCAGAGGGCCACCCAGCATGCGCGCGCCGGCCGTAAGTATCATCATCCCCACCTACAACAGGATACGCTTGCTGCGGGAGGCCCTTGATTCGGTTCATCATCAGACCTTCAATGATTACGAAGTCATCGTCGTTGATGACGGCTCCACAGAGCCGATCGTCGAGGCAGTGCGGGATCATCCGGCACGGCCCAAGCTGATTCGCCAGCAGCGTCGAGGGCCTGCCGCCGCCCGCAACCGCGGCATCAAGGAAGCCCTCGCCGACACCGTGGCATTTCTCGACAGCGATGATCTCTGGCATCCCGAGAAGCTCGCCAAATTCATGGACGCCCTGTGCAAAGAGCCCGGCACGCGGCTCTACTACGGCCCCATGTCTCCTATCGACGTCAATGGGCGTCCCGTGCGGGGAAGAACCAAGCCGTGCCACGGCGGACGGATCACCGAGCAACTCTTCTGCAGCAGCTTCGTCCACGTGCCTACGGTCGTATGCCGCAAGGAGCCGTTGGAGCGGGCGGGGGGCTTCGACGAGTCGCTCGCGGTCTGTGAGGACTATGACCTGTGGCTAAGGCTCAGCCTCCGCGAACCTTTCGGGTTGCTCCCTGAGCCGCTGGCCTGGCGGCGCCTGCACGGCGAGCGGCTGAGCAAACAATGCATGAGCCGCAACTTGGCGATCAAAGCCCGGGTCCTCCGCCGCTTCTACGAGTCGGCCCGGCCCGACGGCCTCCTGAGGCCCTCCGTAGCCCACGCCAGGTTGGCTAGAGTGTTCTTTGTCGCCGCCCGCGGCGCGCTCGCCGCCAAGGAGTACGGCAACGCCCTAGAGTTTTGCCGAATCAGCCGGTCTTTCGGCCAAAGCCCGCTGCGGACGCTGCCCATCCTGATGCGGGCGATGATCCTCGGGGCAGTCGGGTGCGGCCGGCCGTCGGACTCGCCTTGCACGTCTGCGCCGGACGCCCCCCGGAAAGAGACCTGCGAAGAAGCCGCTCGATGATCCGATCTTGCAGGGTTGCCGGCCGACGCGATCACGCGGCAACAGTCTAAGACTCTCTCGGCGTCCCCTGCGTACTGCAGCAAGTCTCAAACGAAGGCCCGGATGATCGTGTAGATCAAAGCGGCCACTGCGGCGCTGGCCGGCAGGGTCAAGACCCAGGCGACCACGATGTCCTTTCCGACGTTCCATCTGACCGAGCTGAACCGCCGGACGATGCCGACGCCGAAAATGGCCCCAGTGATGGTGTGTGTCGTGCTCACAGGGATGCCGAGCAACGACATGGCAATGATGGTGATCCCGCCGCCGGTCTCGGCTGAGAACCCGTCAAATGGCAGCAACTTGGTCACGCGGTGGCCCAGGGTGTGAATGACTCTCCAGCCGCCGGCGTAGGTACCCAGCGAGATGCAGGCGTGACAACTCAGGATGATCCACCAGGCGAGCTCGGGTTCTTTCTTCTGCACATTGTGGTGTTGCGGAGCGGGCGCAATCGGGCCTCCGACTTGGGTGCTGTCGGCGACGTCTTGGGCTTCCCCTGTTCTGAAGGCAGGTCCGCTCTCCACTGGGCGCACGATCGACTGAGTCGGCGGCGGCACCTCCGACTCGCCGTGCCGATATGCGTAGTGCGAGAGCGCCGGGACGCTCAGCAACAGGGCAAGGATGATCCCCATCGTCTTCTGGGCGTCGTTTAGTCCGTGACTAAGGCTGTACATCGCAGCGGAGACGAGCTGCAGGAAGCGAAACGTGCCGTCAACCCGGCGGGGCGCCTGGTTTCGACATATCCACATCGTGGCGATCATGATGACGGATGCAAACACCAGTCCGAGCAAAGGAGAAAACACGATGAAAAGGGCTACATAGCCCAGCTTGCTCCAAGTCAACGCCGCCAGCCCGCCTTTGATCAGGGCGGACCCGGCAAGCCCGCCGATAAGCGCATGCGACACGCTAATTGGCAAACCGAAGTGCGTGCAGATGGCGGTCCAGGAGATACCGGCCAGCAGAGTGGCGAGAATCAGATGTGGGTCGACCACCCCCGGCGAGATGAGTCCCTTGCCAATGGTCGAGGCGACGTGGGTTTCGAAGAAGAAAGCAGCGACGAAATTGAAGAAGGCCGCCCATAGCACGGCCAGCCGCGGAGAGAGGACGCGCGTGGCCACCACGGTGGCGATGGAGTTCGCGGCATCGTTCATGCCGTTATAGAAGTCGAAGATCAAGGCGATCAGAATGATGACAATAACGTAGGTGACCATCCGGCGGCGGCTCACGCGTTCTTGAGAATCAGGGCCTCGATCAGATTGGCGATGTCCTCGCAACGGTCGATGGCCTTCTCTGTCAAATCGTAGATCTCCTTCCACTTGAGGACTTCAATTGCGTTGGTGCAGGTGCTATAGAGCTCGGCGGTCGCCGCGTGATTGATATCGTCGCCGGTATTCTCCAATGAGTGCAGCTCGATCAAATGCGTACGCAGGCCGTCGATCCTCTTCAGATCGCGCAGCTTTGGGACGGCCGCCCCTACACACTGGCAGGCCCGCAGCAAGACTTCCGTCAGTTTCAGTATCCACGTGGTTGGTTGATCGATGCGGTAC